>JANYKF010000305.1 GCA_025361665.1 Clostridiaceae bacterium | reverse complement strand
GAACCGGCAACGCGCATTTTGAGAGGCTTGGCGGGTACCTTGGCCGGGATTTGGCCCGATTGGAGCTTCTCTCCATACAGCATGTCGACCGATACGGTGACCTTCTCCTTCATGAGGTTGAAGTCTGCCGGGGCCGGCTCCCACCGCCTTGGGTTGGAAACATAGAACTGCTGGGCCAGATTCTGGTTGGAGAGCATCACATTCTGTTCTTCCTTCGTGAAGAAGGCTCCTTCCGCAAGGGTCAGGCCCAGGCTGCCCAGCGCTTCCGGCTTGATGCCCATCACATAGAAATAGGAAGTGTATTTGCCGGCCATCGCCTTCAGCTGCAGATCCATCAGGGGTGTGGCCATCTCGACCCCGGGCATGCGGCTGATTTTCGCGATCATGGCGTCGTCCAGTGGCGGGATGTCCTTGCCGTCCGCCGTTTTTCCGCCCTGGTTGTAATTCATGATCTGGATCATGGTCAGGCTGCCCATTTGAGACGCCTGTGTCTCAAAATTCCGGTTCATGGCCAGTCCGAGGGAGATCATGACGACAATGGCCCCTGCTCCGATCATGACGCCCATGACCGTGAGAAACGTCCTCACCTTGTGCCGCCAAAGGTTCTTGATGCTCAGTCCGAGCAGATCAGGCAGCTTCATCAGAATTCAAGTCCTTTCTCCTGCTTTTTCTTTCGAATCCGCAGCACGACAAAGGTCACAATGGCCAAGGCAATCAGGATGATGCCGATTTTCCCCCAGATGGATGCGAAAATTTTTGCAAAAAGGTTCGTGCTGCCTTCCGCCGGCAGCGGCTGTCCGTCCGGACCCACGGGGACCGGCTTGCCGTCGGGGCCAATCACTTCGCCCGGAGTCTCCGGCATCGGCGGCATTTCGGCCACGTTGACGGAGAACTCCTTGACGGCCTCCTGCACCTCTCCGGTTGCCGATTCATAGGTGACGGTGATTCTGCCGTTGACGGCTCCCGCCATCAGCGGGGTGAGGGTCACTTCGGCATATTCGCTCTTTCCAGGGTCATAATTGCCGTAATACTGGCTTTTGGGCGTCACATCCATCATGCCCTCGGGTTCACAGGCCACTTTCATCTTCACGTTGTAAAGGACGGTTTTGCCAAGGTTGTACATCTCAAAGCTGATCGGCATCGGCTGGCCGACCGTCATTTCGGGCTGGAAGGAAGGTTCGTTGATTTCAAACCGCGAAGGCTGATACACCGGGATGCCGATGATTTCATCCGTCTTGTACGGATTGCCTTCCGAGTCCTCGTAATCGAAGGATATGGTGACATTGTACGTTTTCGACTTGGCGTCCGGAATGGTATACAAACGGATTTTCCGCTCAACCATCCCTTTCGGGCCGATTGCGTCGATGTAGAACGTATTGCTGCTGCCAACCGGCGTGAACACGCTGCCGGTTTCGCTGGAAGCCTCATTCACGGTGAAATTGGCCTTGATGTTGCGGATCGATTTCACCGCGTGCGTATTCATGAACGACAGGTTCAGGTCGAATTCGCTGCCGGCCGTGACCAGCGCCGGATTGGCGGAATAGCTGTAGACAATGATCTTCGGCACGTTCTTCGATGAATCTGCCGGCGCGGCGGAACCGGCCACAAAGACAGAGACCGCCTGCGTGAGGATGACCGGTGCTTCCGTGCCCAAGGCTGCCTGCTCGACCTTCACGGTGAGGGGGGCGCTTCCGCGCTTGGCATCCGATTGCGTCTGAAACGAGAAGGTTATCTTCTTCGATTCCCCGGGCGCCATCGTTTTCAGGATGTAAAGATTCTGCGAGATGGGAAAGAAGACATCGGCCGGAGCCTCTCCGGATACCTTCACGCCTTTTGCCGCGATTGTTCCCGAATTCCTGACGACGACACTTACCGAAACAGCACCGCCAGGATTCACATTCGTTTTGGAAGGTGTGACGGAAACGATGTCGAGGGTGCTGTCCGAGGCTGCGGCACCGCCAACGGGCAGCCACAGTTCCTGTGTGTCTTCCGTCTTTGTGCCACGCGCGTCGCTGTATTCAAGCTTGAAGCCGATGGGAGCGGAACCGGCCTTCATGGCGGCGCTCGCCCTCAGCTGGAGGGTGAGGACTTTTGCGCCGGAACCGTCGATGCGGTCCCAGGACAGGCGGCTGCTGCCGGAGGCCAGCACGAATGAATCAGCCGACAGACCCGTCAGGTTGATCCGGACATTGTTGACGGGCAGGCTGCCTTGGTTTCGGATTGTCAGTGGAAGGGTGAATGCGCCTCCGGCCAGGATGGACGGGATCGGCGCGCCGGCTTCCACCAGCAGAAGTCCGGGAGTGTAGGCGTTGCGGACAGTGAGGGCGACGCCGGTATCCGCCTCGAACGGGTCATTCCATGGATTGGCATAGGTCAGGTGCAGCGGCATTTTATACGCGCCTGCAGCGGCGTATATGTCGGTTGTGACCGTCATGACCAGTTCGACACTGCTGTTCGGCTTGATTTCTGCGACCGGGAGCACACTGCCGAACGAGGCGGCCGTAAAGGGGGAAGGATTGATTTCCGGCAGACTGACGGTCACGTTTTTTGCCGTGTAGGAAAGATCCGTGTTCTTCACCAGGATCCGGATCTCATTCTGCTGACCGCCATCGGTGAAGTTGGTGCCGGTGACGGAGATGGCGAGGCTGGGTTTGTATTTAGTGGTGTCGGGTGCCGGGCCGGGCGTGGAGGATGAAGCAACAAAAGATTTGACTGTCACCGTTGCGGTGGTTTCAGACAACGTGCCGCCAAGCTTGTAAATCAGGCGAACCGGAATGCGTCCGTCAGCCCCGGTTCCCGTGAAACGCATGGGGATGCTCACCGCATCGGTGTCATGAATCCCGCCGGCCGATGTCAGCGCCCTCTTTGCGGCAGGATCCGGGATGAAGACGGATCCGCCGTTATCCAGCGCCACATTGGATGCATCGGAGAAATCGATCAGAAGTTCCGTGATCACGCCGGTCGATACGTTTTTATAGGTCAAACCAAGATTGAACTGCGTGTCCTGCGTGACGGCATCGACACTTTGCACCGCGGTCAGAACGAGATTCGGGCTCATGACCGCCGCGCCGCTCTGCACGGGCAGCATCGCCGCCAGCAGCATGAAAGCCATCAGGAAGGGAAGGGCGGGTCCTGCCTTGCCGTGATTTTTCCTGGGTACCTGTTTTCCTTTTCCCATCCTCATTTGCTTTGTACCTTCCTTTTCCCGAAGATGCTGACTGGTTCCCTTTTCTTTTTCTTCACGCTTCCCTTATCCACCGCAGACACCTCGGGGTCGACTTCCGCCTCAGTGGGCGAAGGATCCGCCTCAGTGGGCAAAGGATCCGCCTCAGGGGGCAAAGGATCCGCCTCAGGCGGCGAAGGATCCGCCTCAGTGGGCGAAGGATCCGCTGCGGAGACATCCGCCTCCGCCCCTGGTTTCCCGACAGAAGCATCCGTCGCGAGCACATCCGCCTCCGGCAGCCGTTCAGCGGGGACAGGCGGCGGAGCACCTGCGCGATGGGTGGCGCCGTCTTCAATGGCCTCGATCCGGCCGTCCCTGATTTTGACCAGCCGCGTTGCGTATCCCGAAATCTCCAGGTCATGGGTGACAATGACCAGGGTGTGATTTCGCTCCCTGGCCAGCCGGGTCATCAGGTTCATCATTTCGTAGGTGGTGTGCGTATCCAGGTTGCCGGTCGGTTCATCGGCGAAGACAATCCTCGGATTGTTCGCGAAAGCCCGTGCTATGCTGACGCGCTGCTGCTGACCGCCGCTCATTTCAGACGGCTTGTGCCGCATGCGGTCCTTCAGGCCGACAGCCGTCAGCAATTCCTTGCCCGCCTTGTTTCGCTTCGATTTGGAGATTCCTGCAAACATGAGGGGCAGTGTGACGTTTTCCAGGGCGGTCAGGGTCGGGATCAGGTAATAACTCTGGAAAATGAAGCCGACATGCCGTTGGCGAAACAACGCCAGCCGGTCTTCCGACAGTTTTTCAATATGGGTTTTCCCCAGGACGATGGATCCTTTGCTGGGCCTGTCCAGACCGGCCATCATGTGCAGCAGCGTGGATTTCCCGGATCCCGAAGGTCCTTGCAGGCAGAGAATTTCCCCTTCCTGCACATCCAGGCTGACACCATCGATGGCAGAAATCTTCTCCTGCCCCATGCGATAGATGCGATAGACGTTTTCAAGCTGCATGATGGTCGCCATGGAATGCTCCTTCGATTTCACACTGGTTCTGTCTGAGAAGGACCGGCTGTTTTCCCGAAACGCGCAACATTCATTTCCTGTTCTATATATGGACGCAGAGGAGCCTCGCATGGTTCACGCCGAAATCGGCTTCATGCCTTGAAATTCCGTGGGGCCCATCTCACCGACTATATCACAACAATGGGCTTTCATGAACAGGAGGATGCGAAATCCATGAAGGAGCAGTAGGACCCACCACAGTGCCCGCCGTGATTCCCGTCACCAGTCCGGCGACGACCGTGTCAGCCTCAGGGCCAACGACGCCTGCAATGGCGGAGACATCGGCAGCGTGCTTGGAGCCGGCATTCCGTATTTCCTGAGCATCACGGTGGTCTGTGATGACATGAAGGTTCCCGGCAATGTCCCGACCGTATCGCTGCCCGCCATCTCCATGCCTTGATGAATCGGAATGGAGAGAACGAAAATTTCGGACAAATCAGGCAAGATATCAATTGCGTTCCTATGGAAAAACGAATAAACTGTTTTCAGATCATACATTCATCAAGGGGGGTAATCAAATGGCAGTATTATTGGCTCTGGTGTCTCTTGTCTTTTTTGTAATCGGCGTTGCGGCCTATGTCCTCTTCAGCCTCGGCCTTTACACGATAGCCCAGAAAAGGGGTATCGCCAACCCATGGCTTGCCTGGGTGCCCATTGCCGACCTGTACATCCTTGCTTTGATCCTGCGCAGCCTGAATGTTTTTGGTCTGGAGATTCCGATGTTCACCGTGGTCATGCCGGTGGCCGCCCTCGTCGTGGCCCTTTTGGGGCGCATCACCTTCATCGGCCCGCTGCTCAGCCTCGCCTATTTCATCCTGACCCTTGCCGCGCTCAACAAGCTTTATCGCATGTACAGTCCCGCCAATGCGACGCTGTACACCGTTTTGAGCGTGTTCGGCATCCCCATCCCCATCCTGATGTACATGATCCGCAACAACCAGCCAATCGAAGTGGCTTAATCGTCCGGTTGCAATTCGTGAGTTTCCACACAGGTTCATCCGTTAAAAAAGAAAGCTGCCTTCAGGCGGCTTTCTTTGGATCGCAATCCGGGATGATTGCGGCGAAGGGCACTGGCATGAAAATGTGGCTTCGCCGTATTTTCGCGCCTATCCTCCAATTATCTGACAAGCGCGTCATACAAGGCCTTCGTGTCCGCCACGGACCCCTGGTTGAGAATAATCGGCGAGCCGGCGGTCTGAATGATGATGAAAGACGGAATGCTCCTGTCGATGTATAGTTTCACGTGTCCGAATGTTTCCATCGTGAAATTGCCTTTCAGATGACTGCCGACAGCAAAGCCGTTCGTCCGCCGCAGAATTGCCGGCAGGGTTTCCTGAAATGTGATGCCTTTGATGGCAGCACGTTCGATCGTGAGGCCATACATCCCTTTGATCTCCATTGTCTGCCCCGTTGTCACAACAGTCACAGGTTTGCTGTTGTAATCGAGTGAATAGGCGATTCCCCCGGTCAGCACCAACAGGAAGGCGATGATGACGGCGATCAGGATCCGGATGCCCGTCTTCATCCTGCCCGATTCATCCCTCGTGCTGCCGTCATGTTTCTGGGCGGTTATCAGCAGATAAACGATGACAGGCACGATAGACAGCAGGACAATCAGGCCGGCCGTCGCCAATCGGGCGGCCATCAGCGTCATGCCGGCGAAAACGATGCCTCCCATCGCAAACAGGCTGTTCCCCATGAGGCGGCCGAGTCCCTCCGTGTCGACACGCTTCTTCTTTTCAGCCGGCATGGTATTGTACCCGGAAATCAGGAAGTACATCCTGCGGAACCGGATCAGGTAACCCAGCAATACCAGCAATAAGCATGGAACCAGGGAAACAAGCAAAACGGTAAAGTCCATTTTCCACTCCTTTTCATTCGGCCACTCAGATCAATTGCATACGCATCCCGGAATTCAGTCTGTTTCCATGTTGCATTCCCCGGTGACGTCACGATCAACCGCATATGCATCCCGTCATTCAGTCCTTCCGGCTGTAAAAGGAACCCCCTCCCGCATCCATCCCCGTGGCCCGTATCACATCGGCCGTGGGCCCGGCCTCCAGGATGCGGCCATCCTCAAGATAGACCATGTGGTCGCAGACAGCCGCCGCGAAAGCGATCTCGTGCGTGACCATGACTAGCGTCCGGTTTTCGGATGCCAGTTCACGGAGCATGTCCAGCACTTCCCGGGTCATGAAGGGATCCAGCGCCGAGGTGGGTTCATCCAGAAGGAGCAGCCCGGAACTCACGGCGATGGCGCGGGCAATGGCGATTCGCTGCTGCTGCCCGCCGGAGAGCTGGCCCGGCTTCTTGTCCTTGTGATCCATCAGGCGGAATCGTTCAAGAAGCGCATAGGCACGCTCCAGTGCCTCGATCCTGGGAATTCCGTGTACGGCGGTCATGGGCAGGACAATGTTTTCCAGTGCGGAATAGTGCGGAAAGAGGTTGTAGGCCTGAAAAACAACGCCGATGGATTTTCGCCACGCATGCAGCGCTTCCGGCTCAAACCGGATTTTCTTCCCGTCCAGCGTCACGGAACCGGACTGCGGCACCTGCAGGCCCGCCAGGATGCGGAGCAGCGTCGACTTCCCCCCGCCGGACGGACCGGTAATGGCCAGCGTGGAGACATCATCCAGGTGAAGCGACAATTCTTTCAGGATTTCCTTCCCATCATACCATTTGCTCAGGCCGTCAATGTCAATTTTCATAGGCGAACCGCCTTTCCAGTGCTTTTGAAAGCGCGGAGAGCGGCAGGGTGATCAGCAGATACAGGCCCGCGAGCTGGATGAACGTCTCAATGGTGGCGTAGTTCAGTGAATCAATCTCCTGAACGACCTTTGTGACCTCGCTGACGGCAATGATCGACAAGAGGGAGGAATCCTTGACCAGCGAGACCAGCTGGCCGGCAATTCCCGGCGTAATGCGCTTGGCCACCTGCGGCAGGATGACATGCCGATAGAGCTGGAACCGGGTGAACCCGAGGGAAAGGCCGGATTCGACCTGGCTGGCCGGAATGCTCTCGATCCCGCCCCGGATGATCTCGCTGACGTACGCCCCGCTGAAGAGCGCGAGGATCAGCGCGCCAACGAGATAGCGGTTGGTGATGTGGAGGGCCGTGCCGACCACGTAGAAAAGGATGATGATCTGCACCATGAGCGGCGTGCTGCGGATCAGCCCGACGTAGAACCGCCCCAGGGTCACCAGCGGAACCAGTCTGGAGCGGCTGCTGAGCGCGGACAGTAGGCCGATGATCAGAGAAAGGACCAGCGCAATCGAACTGATGGCCAAGGTGTTGACAAACCCACCCAGCACCTTGTCCCTGTAAATCCAGAGGAGGTTCCACCTGGGTGTGTAATCCAGCGTGAGGAAAGTCAGGATGAAGAATCCGGCTATCAGGGAGCCCACCAGCAGGCCATTGACCAGGTTCTGCATCCCTGAAGGGGCTTGCCCCTCCGTCCGGAGAAACAGGCGGGCAGGCAAGGACGGACTCGTCCCCGGAAGGGACGGACTCTTCCCCGGAAGGGATGGACTCTTCCCCGGAAGGGACGGACTCTTCCCCGGTAGGGACGGACGCGTCGCCGGAAGAGAAGTTTCCCTAGAAGAAGAACGGGATTTTGAGCTCATCGAACACCGCTTTCATGTCCTTCAGGTATTTGTCTGCCAGGCTGCCGAAGAAACCGTTCTCCTTGCTCTTTTTGATGAAATCGTTGATCTGGCCGCGGAAAGCGTCTTCCCCCTTGCGAAGGCCGATTCCCCAGTTTTCCGGGTTGGCGGCGAAAGGCTCCAGATTGGCCCTCGTCGTATCCGGATTGGTTTTCCAGGCCTTGTAGATGCTCATCTGATCATAGATGAACACGTCGGCCTTGCCGGTGATGACTTCCAGGATGCAGGCGCCCTCCGTGTCGAATATCAGCACTTCGGCTTCCTTGAAATGCTCTTCCGCATAGACATGGGCCGTGGTGCCCTTCTTGACTGCGATTTTCCTGCCTGCCGTGAGGTCGGCGGCTGAAGCGACCGGTGAATCCTTGGCGATGAGCAGGGCCAGGTTCGCCTGGGCATACGGATCCGAAAAGTCGATGGACTCCTTGCGCTTGTCCGTGATGGTCATCGAGGAAAGGATGATGTCTATCTTCTTGCTTTGCAGGGCGGGAATCAGGC
>JANYKF010000453.1 GCA_025361665.1 Clostridiaceae bacterium | reverse complement strand
CGTACCGGACCCACTGCGCGATGACCTTGCGGCCCTCTTCACCTTCCTTGGACAGCTGCTCCAGGCGCGGAATGGCGATCGTGAGCAGCTGCATGATGATCGAGGCGTTGATGTACGGGGTGATGGACATGGCAAAGATGCTGGCCTTCTGAAATGCGCCACCGGCGAGGATATCCATGAATCCCAACAGGCTGCCCTGACTGCTGACCATGCTCGCCAGCGCGCTGCCGGACAGACCTGGCACAGGGATGTAAACGCCTACGCGATACAGAACCAGCAAAAGAATGACCATTAGGATCTTCTTGCGCAGGTCCTGGATTTTCCAGGCATTTTTCAATGGAGCGAGTACGTTCTCCATGTCAAACCACCTCTGCCTTTCCTCCTGCAGCTTCAATCTTCTCTGCGGCTGTTTTCGTGAACCGAACCGCCTGGACGGTCAGTTTCCTGGTCAGGGAGCCATTTCCGAGAATCACGATACCATCCAGTATTTTCTTGATGATGCCGGCATCCTTGAGGATGGCCGCCGTGATGACCATGCCGTTATCAAAACATTCAAGGTCGGACAGCTTCACCTCGGCATAGACTTTGGCGAATTCATAGTTGTTGAAGCCGCGCTTCGGGATACGGCGATACAACGGCATCTGGCCGCCTTCGAACCCTGGGCGGACACCGCCGCCTGCGCGTGCGTTCTGACCTTTGTGGCCCTTGCCGGCCGTCTTGCCGTTTCCGGAACCATGGCCGCGGCCTTTGCGTTTGGGGGCCTTGCGGGGCGCGCCCGGCTGCAATTCAAACAGGTTCACTGGGTACACCTCCTTTCAGTTCTCTACGACGCAGACAAGATGCGCAACTCTGTTGATCATGCCGCGCGTCTGGACATTGTCCTGCTGTTCCACCACCTGGCCGATTTTATGCAGGCCGAGTGCGGCAACGGTCGCCTTCTGTTTTTCCAGCACTTTGATGGTGCTCTTGACCAATTTGATTTTCAACGTGCCCATTGTTGCCTCCTCAGCCCAGAATTTCCTCTACGGTCTTGCCGCGGAGCTTCGCGATCTGCTCAACCGTGCGGAGTTGCGCGAGTCCGGCCATGGTAGCCCGGACCATGTTGGTCGGATTGTTCGATCCGATGGATTTCGTGGTGATGTCGTGAATGCCCGCGAGTTCGAGAACGGCGCGCACAGGTCCGCCGGCGATGACGCCGGTACCTTCCACCGCCGGACGGAGCAGGACATGTCCCGCGCCGAAAAGGCCGATGATTTCGTGTGGGATGGTAGTGCCGGTGGTCGGCACCAGAATGAGATTCTTCTTCGCGTCTTCAATGCCCTTGCGGATGGCGTTCGGGATTTCGGCCGCTTTGCCGGATCCCACACCCACATGGCCGTTTTCGTCACCGATGACGACGAGAGCGGCGAAGCGGAAATTTCGGCCACCTTTGACGACTTTGGTCACACGGCCAATATTGACAACCTTTTCCTTCAGATCGAGAGTGCTGGCATCAATTTTCTGCAAGTTGTTCCCCTCCTTTGCTGCGGCTTAAAACTGGAGGCCGGCTTCTCTTGCGCCGTCCGCGAGTTCCTTCACCCTGCCGTGATAGAGGTAGCCGCCCCTGTCGAACACTACCTGCGTGATACCTTTGTCCAGAGCCTTCTCCGCCACCAGTTTGCCAACGGCCCTGGCCGCATCTTTGTTGCCTCCATGGCCTTCCCTGCCCTTGAGCGTCTCGTCGAGGGTGGATGCGGCCGCCAGGGTGCTTCCCGCCACATCGTCTATGACTTGGGCGTATATGTGCCTCGCGCTTCTGAAAACCGCGAGCCGCGGTTTTGCAGACGTGCCGGATATTTTCTTGCGAACCCGGACGTGTTTGCGAAGCCGGACCTTGTTTCTGTCAACAAGTTTTATCATCGCTTCCTGCTCCCTTCCTTTACTTCTTGCCCTTGCCGCCGGTTTTGCCTTCCTTGCGCAGGACGACCTCGCCGGTGTAGCGGACGCCCTTGCCCTTGTATGGTTCGGGAGGACGCTTATCGCGAATCTGGGCGGCGATTTCACCAACCAGCTGCTTGTCGGCGCCCCGGACAATCACTTTGTCCTGGGCGGGAACTTCAAAGGTAATCCCCCGAGGTTCCTCCATTTCAACGGGATGAGAGTAGCCAAGCGTGAGAACCAGCTTCTTGCCCAGTTTCTGAGCCCTGTAGCCGACGCCGACGATGTCCAGGCTCTTGCTGAACCCGGTCGAAGCACCGACGACCATGTTGTTGAGAAGTGCCCGGGTCAAGCCGTGCAGTGCCCTGTTTTCCTTTTCATCGTCCGGACGCTTCACCAGCATGGTCTTTCCATCCGACTCCAGCATCATGTTCCTGTGAAAATTCTGCGTGAGCGTGCCCAGCGGACCCTTCACCGTCACAACCTGCCCGTCGATGCTGACTTCAACGCCTGCCGGTATGAGAACCGGCATTCTTCCAATACGAGACATGTGTTACCTCCAGTCCTTAGATTGCGGATGCGCGGACTCCGCGCATCCTTTTCAGAACATACTTCTGAAAATGGCTGACCGTGTATTCCTATCCTGTAAATGTGTCGCTCTAATAACATAAACCAAAGGACTCGGACGCATTTACAGGTCTTCCTGGTGATTCGCCGCGAAGCATATTAAGTCTGCGCGGTGATAGTCACCATCGTTCCACTACCAGACAAAGGCCAGCACTTCGCCGCCGATGCCGAGTTTACGTGCTTTTTTGTCCGTCATGATGCCTTTCGAGGTGGAAACAATCGCGATGCCAAGGCCGCCGAGTACACGGGGCATTTCCTCTTTGTCGGCATACACGCGGAGACCGGGTTTGGAAATGCGCTTGATTCCAGTGATGATGTTCTTCTTGTTCTCGACATATTTGAGGGTGATGCGGATCATGCCCTGCCTGTCATCGGCAACTTCGCTGAAGTCACGGATGTAGCCTTCCTCAAGCAGAATGGTCGCAATTTGCATTTTCAGGCCGGATGCGGGAACATCAACGGTTTCATGCCTGGAAGTTGCGGCATTGCGGATTCTGGTGAGCATATCTGCAATAACGTCGGTAGCTTGCATGGATTCGGACCTCCTTTCGCGATGTTTACCAGCTTGCCTTCTTCACGCCGGGAATCTGTCCCTTGTGGGCCAGGTCTCTGAAGCACAAACGGCAGATGCCGAACTTCCTCATGTAAGCATGCGGGCGGCCGCAGAGCTTGCATCGGTTATAGTACCGGGTCGAATATTTCGGTTTGGCCTGCTGCTTCAGAATCATCGATTTCTTCGCCATGATTGCCCTCCTTTAGCTCTTTACGAACGGCATGCCGAGCAGCGCGAGCAGTTCCCTGGCTTCTTCGTCGCTGGCAGCGGTGGTAACGAACGTGATATCCATGCCACGGACCTTGTCGACCTTGTCGTAATCAATTTCCGGGAAAATCAGCTGCTCCTTGACGCCCATTGAAAAGTTGCCCCGTCCGTCGAAGGAATCGGCCGTCACCCCGCGAAAGTCGCGGACCCGGGGAAGGGCGACATTGAACAGCTTGTCGACAAACTCGTACATGCGGATACCGCGAAGGGTGACCTTGCAGCCGATGTTCATCCCTTCACGGAGCTTGAAGGCGGCGACGGATTTCTTCGCCTTGGTCACAATGACCTTCTGTCCGGAAATGGTGGCCAGTTCGGCCGCGGCTACCTCGATGGCCTTGGGGTTGTCCTTGACATCCCCGCATCCCATGTTGAGGACAACCTTGACGAGTCTCGGCGTCTGCATGGCGCTCTTGAACTTGAATTTTTCCTGGAGCGCCGGTGCGACGTCCTTCTGGTATTTGTCAAATAATCTCGGCATGTCCCGTCAACCTCCTCCGGTTAGTCTTTCTCGCCGACCACGTCGATGGTCTCACCGCATTTCTTGCACACACGGGCCTTTGCGCCGTTATCGAGAACCTTCCGGCCGACCTTCGTGGGTACACCGCATTTGCTGCAGACCAACATGACCTTGTCCGCGTAGATGAGAGCCTCCTGGTGGACCAGTCCGCCCTGGCGCATGCCCTGACGCGGCTTGATATGCTTGGTGACAATGTTGATGCCCTCTACGAGAACTTTGTTGTCGGAGGGAACGACCGTCAGGATCTTGCCCTTCTTGCCGCCGTCCTTGCCGTTGAGGATATAGACAGTGTCTCC
>JANYKF010000243.1 GCA_025361665.1 Clostridiaceae bacterium | reverse complement strand
AGCATGCTTGAGCCCATTTCATGCTTCCGTGTTATCGTCTTGCCGATGATGTTGTCCGAATAAATGCGGAAACTGATGAGGCCCAATGCCGACAGGGTGGTGATCATGAGCAGGGTGAGCATCAGCATCAGCCGCCATTTGAGGGCCAGGTGGTGCGTGACGTACCGGATGCCCTTCATGATCTGCTTCGCCAGCCAGTCGCCGAGAAGGTTCATCTGGGTTCCCTGCCTTCCCGGAATTCAACGGGTGAAACACCGCAGACCTTGCGGAACAGGGTGCAGAAGTATTGGCTGTTGGGGTACCCGACCATTTCGCCGATGTCGAAGATGCGGTGGGTCGTGGTGCGCAACAGACGCTTGGCATGTTCGATGCGGAGGCCGACGACATAGTCTATATAGGTTGATCCTGTTTCCTGCTTGAACAAACGGCTGAAATAAGAGGGAGTGAGCCCCATGTGATCCGCCACGAGTGAAAGCGAAAGCTCCATGTCCCTGAAATTGGACCGGATGTATTTTTCCGAATTGCGGATGATGCTGCGCATGCCCTCTTCCCGGAACAGGGACAGTTTTTTCTGGGCGGCGGCGCAGGCGGCCAGAAACCATTCCCTGACACTGTCGAGGGTGTCGTGCCTTGACAGGATATCCAGCATGTCGTCATTGAGCACGGGAACCCCGAGTTCGTTCATCTTCATCGCGAGAACCCCGTACAGTTTGACAAGCGCCGCCTTTATGCGGTTGTCCTGCATGCGTTCGAGAAACAGGATCCTGAAAAAAGCGTTGACCGAGTCGGCGAGCTTCAAGGGATCCTCGCTTGTCATCGCGTTCAAGATGCGCTGTTCCTCTTCGTTCGGATAGACCAGGCGCTGCGAGTCGATGGCCTGCACATCCCTGATGCGGATGCAGGATTCACGGCCAGACACCATCTTGTACTCCAGGGCACGCAGCGCCTCCCTCCTTGACTGGCTGATATCGGCAAGGCTGCCGCAATGATTTCCTATGCCGGCCGATACCGTTGCGCCGAGGTTTTGTTTCGCGATTTTCTGAAGCCTCTCGATACACCCGGAAAAGGCATGATCCAATTCCTTGGGGTTGCTCATGCCCGCAATGAGAAAAATACGATTGTCATAATCCGGATAGAACCAGCAAGAGGGAAATCCACGGAATACCTCTTCCGCGATGCGGCAAATCGCCAATGACAGCACGCGGGCTTCCCTGTATGGAAAATCATCCTCGCTTGGAGTGCCGCCGTCTGGTTCCAGGACCACGCAGGCATAAGAGGCGTCTCCCGGAAGCGTAATCGAAAGCACATCCGCAAACTTTTTCATCTCATCCGGATTGACAATGCAGCCATGCAGGACATCATGAAGAAACTGGCGCAAAAGAAGATCCCTGCTCTTTGCGATCTCTTCCGCAAACATGCCGAGGCGCTCCTGAAGCGCCCGTTCCTCTTGTATTTCCGCGGCAACGGCCCGCACGTCCGATAGTATCATTTCCGGCGAAACGGGCTTCAGCAGGTAGCGGTGTACTTTCAGATCGATGGCCTTGCGGGCGTATTCAAACTCATCATATCCGCTGATCAATATGAATTTGACGTTTTTGTTCTTTCGGGAAATGGCTTCGACCAGTTCAAGCCCGTTCATTTCATCCATGAAAATGTCCGTGATGACGATATCGGGCTCAAGCCGGTCGTAACACGCCATCGCGTCCACGCCGCTGTTCGCGGTTGCCACGACTTCAACGCCGATGCTTTGCCAATCCACCGCCTTGGCCAGGCCTTCCCTTATATTGAATTCATCATCGACAACCAGCAATTTCAGCAAAATCAGATTTTCCTCCGAATTGTCCCGTCATTGCCCCGGTATTCATCAACACTATACCATACTGCCGCCGGGCGGCAAAACATGAAATGCGCGGCACGTATCGGGATTCCCCGGCTGGGGTTCCGCCCCTCCTTGCCGGTCCATGCGAAAAAGCCTGTCCAGGGGGACTTCGGCGCCTATATGCCGCATCAGGCCATATGCCCTGCCGTTCACCCCTTCGCGATATGTCTCGTCAACCTGGCTTGCGTAATGCCGGAACGCCAGATCATTCACGGCTTCCGGGCAGGTTTCATACAGGATCTCGACCAGGGGGCTGTCCGCGATGAATTTGTCGACGCGCGCCCATTCCGCGGCGTCGGCATGTCCGGAATAGGGTTTGTCCTCCTGAAAATAGAAAGTTGCGCCACCCTTTGGCCCGGGCATTTCAGATATCATAAGTCCGGCCTGGCGTACAATGAAATGGTCGACATGTTCCCGGATGGCCAAAGGGAAGACAAGCGCAGTGTCCGGCATTCCCCGATATTCGGAGGCGAGTGTCCGGACAGCCTGATAAAGCGCCCAGTCATCTTCATCGAATGTCTCGAAAACGCCATACGGGTACTCCATCTCGGAGTCTGCCCGCAGGACTTTACCGCGGGCGAAGCACTCGCTCATGCCGGCCAGGGAATAGGAATAACCTTGGGGTCCAAGCAGTTCATCCAGGCACTCCATGTCCTCGATGATCCTTTGCCCGGTGGCGTACTTGATGCGATCCAGGCTTACATCGTAAATGGAATCCCCCGCATGCGCAGTATAGTTGCTGCGTGAAAAAAGAATGATGATGTGGAACCTCTTGGTCCCGAGGAGCCCATGATCCTTGAGCTGCAGTGCCCAGCCCCCGATGGTGAATAAAAAATCATCATAATGCGGACAGAACACGATGATGTCTTTTTCCGGAATGACATCCGGGATCGGCAGGATGATGCCCATATTGCTCCTTTACATGGCTGATTGTTCCATCATGTCGGGAAACAGGGCGCCGAACCGCCTCGAAAAACGGAATCCGTAAGCGGCGGCATGTGCCTTCAGGGCTTTTGCATCCGCCTCCCAGTGAATTGTGTCTGCCGATGTGACGGCGAAGGATGCCAGCAGGATTCCGAGTTCAAAGGCACTGTCGAGAGGGGTTTCGGACAGGAAGCCGTCTTCCGCGTCCTTGATGAAGGGCAGGTTGCATGCAAGGCCTGCCAGGGTGCCTGCCAGAAGTGCGTCACCTGCACCGGCAGTGCCGATGGCCGTCACGGCCGGAGAGGGCAGGAAAACACTCCTGTCGCCGATGCATGCCCAGCAGCCCCCGGGTCCGTCCGTGACGATCAGCATGGCTTCCGGATTGCGCCTCCTCAGCACTTCCCTGCAGAGCCGCATTGTCCTGGATGTCTCCGTATCCATGTCGATTTCCGCCAAAGCCGCGGCTTCGTCCTGATTCAACGCCAGAAGATCGCAGAGTTCCAGTCCGCCGACAGCCATGAAACCCGCAGCTTCGCCTGCGGAGATCGAGGCGGCATTGAACCATCCCCTCTTGCGGCCATCCAGAAGCAGCGCGATCCGCGCTTCAAGAGGGACTTCCGGCACGGCCAGCGCCATTCCGCGCCCATGCGGCCGCAGGGCCTTCAGGTAATTGGCTACGTCCCCTGCCGTGAGCAGGCCTGAAGCGCCGTTGGACGTAGTGATGTTGCCCCCCGTGCTGTCAGGGTACTGGAAGCAGATGCTGAAAA
>JANYKF010000209.1 GCA_025361665.1 Clostridiaceae bacterium | reverse complement strand
GTGTGTTGAAGGCACAAAATGTGCCTTCAACATGCAGGATGTCAGAGACATCCTGCATAAAAACTCACAAAAGTGAGTTTTTACACCAGAATCAATCTTCGGCAGCTTGACGGGTTCCTTCCGATTTGCTATGATGGTCGCAATTGAATAGGTATCCTTATCAAGAGAGGTGGAGGGATTAGGGCCCGATGAAACCCGGCAACCGGCCGAAAGGAAATGGTGCCAATTCCCGCAGGTTCAAAACCTGCCAGATGAGGAAAAGAGAATGGATCTCTTCGTCTGGTTTCGTGCCGGATGCAAGGGATTTTTCATGTTCCGGAGGGTCCTTGTTCCGGATCGCCTGCCCTCCTGAGTTTTATGTGCCGGATATTGGATTTCTCCATGTTCCATATCAAGAGAGGAGCAATAAGCCATGTCAATCCGCAAACTGTTCACTTCCGAATCGGTGACCGAGGGTCACCCCGACAAAATGTGCGACAACATCTCCGATGCCATTCTCGATGCGATGCTGACGCTGGATCCGAACTCGCGCGTGGCCTGCGAGACGATCGTGACAACGGGCATGGTGCTGGTGATGGGCGAGATTACCACGGATTGCTATGTTGATATTCCCAAGGTGGTACGCGCCACCATCCGCGACATCGGGTACGATCGGGCCAACTATGGGTTCGACAGCGAAACGTGCGCGGTCATCACCTCCATCGACGAACAATCCGCCGACATCGCCATGGGTGTGGATGTCGCCCTCGAAATGAGGCGGGATCCGAATGACAGGGATCGGTTCGATGCCATCGGGGCCGGCGATCAGGGAATGATGTTCGGATTCGCCTGCAGCGAGACGCCGGAACTGATGCCGATGCCGATATCCCTGGCTCACAAAATCGCGAAAAGACTGATGGAAGTCCGCAAGTCCGGTGAAATCAGCTATCTGCGTCCGGACGGGAAAAGCCAGGTCACCGTTGAATACGACGGGCATACGCCTGTCCGGGTCGATACGGTCGTGGTATCCTCCCAGCATGCGCCGGAAGCAACGCATGAGCAGATCGAAAGCGACATCATTGAAAAGGTGGTAAGGAAGGTCATACCCGCGGAACTCCTGGACAAAGACACAAAATACTACATCAACCCGACGGGGCGCTTTGTCATCGGCGGACCCCAGGGTGATTCCGGGCTGACCGGGCGGAAGATCATCGTCGACACCTATGGCGGCATGGGCCGGCATGGCGGAGGCTCGTTCTCCGGAAAAGATCCGACGAAGGTGGACCGTTCCGCCGCCTATGCCGCCCGCTATGTGGCCAAGAACATCGTGGCCGCCGGACTGGCGGACCGCTGCGAAGTGCAGCTGGCCTACGCGATCGGCGTGGCCCATCCCGTCTCCGTCCTGGTGGATACGTTCGGAACCGGAGCCGTCTCCGAAGAGAAGCTTTCGGGACTGATCCTGAAGCATTTCGACTTGCGTCCGGCCGGCATCATCCAGATGCTCGACCTGCGCCGGCCCATCTACCGGAAGACGGCCGCCTACGGCCACTTCGGGCGCGATGACGCGGATTTCACTTGGGAACGCACCGACAGGGCCGAACTGCTGAAGCAGGATGCCCTGTAATGGAGGCTGTCGGATCCGTGCTGTTGTCGGGCACTGTCTGCAAGGTGCTTTATGAAAATGCGGATACCGGATACGCCGTTCTGCATGTAGAAACGTTCGGGGGAACCGTCTGCGCATGCGGGACGGTTCCTTTTCCCGCCTCCGGAGAAAGACTGGTCATGAAAGGTCTGTGGGAGGTTCATCCGTTGCATGGCCGGCAGTTTGTCGCCCGGGCGACGGAACGCGGATTGCCCGATGATGCGCCAGGCGTGCTGCTTTTCCTCCTTTCCGGCATTGCCGGGGCACTTGGAACGATCGCCATCCATCGGGTTGTGGAACGGTTCCAGGGAGATGCATTGCGGATTCTGCTGGAAGATCCCCTCCTTTTGCCGGAGATTCCCGGCATTGCGGCTGACAAGGCACTGGCCGCATCCCAGGAGATCCGCAGGCACCTTGCCTGCCGCGAGGTGGCCCATTGGCTCGCATCCTTTGGCATTCCGCCCGTTCGGGCGCGGATGGCCGTGAAACGGCTCGGGGTGAACGCAGCCGCCCTGATCCGGGAAAACCCGTGGAGACTGCAGGATGCGGGAATGGACATTCATTTCAGGGAAGCGGACAAGGCGGCGCTGGCCTGCGGCTTTGGCAGGACGGATGAAAAACGGGTCCGTGCGTCCCTTGACTGGATCCTGCGCGCAGCAGAAGACGAAGGGGATGTCTGTCTGCCCGGGTACAAGCTTCTGGGACGCATGCGGGAATTGCTTGATGGAACCGAATCTGCCGGTGTCGGAAAGGAGGGTGCCGTCACTTCAACCGTTTCGGCATTGTCCGGAGAGCCCTGTTTCATCGGTACGAATCAATTCCTTGACGATTGGCTGCTTCCGCTGCAAGGGGATCTGTCCCGGGCTTCGAATGCGGCGGATTCCACAGGTGCGGTCATGCCATGCGGCCAGGACAACCGGCTGGTTTACGCGAAACGCATGATGGATATTGAAGAGCGTGTTGCGGAAAGGGTCCTGAGCCTGCAGGCCTTCCCGGGCGGCAGCGGCTTTTCCCTGAAGGAATCGGATTGGGCGACCCTCGAAGGGTTGTCCCCCTTGGGGTGGGATGATTGGCAGAAGCAGGTCTTCCTCGATGCCGGAACCCACGGTGTGACAGTGATTACGGGCGGGCCGGGCACGGGAAAGACAACACTGATTCGTGGACTTGTCAGGCTTTTTTCCGACAGGGGGTTTGAGATCGCCCTGACCGCGCCCACGGGGCGTGCGGCCCGCCGCATGTCGGATGCGACCGGGATGGAGGCGAAGACCCTTCACCGCCTTCTGGAAGTCGCATATGACGTCAAGGAGGACAGGGGACCTCGCTTCCGTCGCAATGCGGGTCTGCGGCTTGAAGCGGATGTCGTGATCGTCGATGAGGCGTCCATGCTGGATCTGCCGCTTTTCGACGCGCTGCTCCAGGCTTGCGCGGAGGGCACCAGGCTGGTGCTCGTGGGGGATGCGGAACAGCTCCCCTCCGTGGGGGCAGGGCGGGTCCTCGGTGATCTGATTGACAGCGGCAGGCTGCCCGTCACGCGATTGCGCCAGGTGTTCCGGCAGTCCGACGGCAGCCGGATCGCCGTGAATGCCCAGGGTATCCTGAAAGGGCGGTTTCCTGAATTCTCGGATGAGTGGGGGGAATTTCACCTTGTCCGCCGGTATACGGCGCAAGCCGTCGCCGAAGCCGTTGTGCACCTCTGCCATCGGGAGCTGCCTGAACGTTACGGGTTCAATCCACTCACGGACATTCAGGTATTGACGCCAATGCGAAAGGGAAAGGCCGGTGTGGTGAATCTCAACCTGCGGCTGCGGGAAGTGCTGAATCCGGATGGAAAAATCATCGGGAATGAAAAGAACACAGGGAAAGAAAAGTACACAGGGAATGAAAAAAGCACGGGGAAAGCGCAGGCCGCCTTTGATTTTCATGAAGGGGATCGGGTCA
>JANYKF010000193.1 GCA_025361665.1 Clostridiaceae bacterium | reverse complement strand
GGTGCTGGCGGCGTTCGATGCGTTTATTACCGAGCAGTCGGGGTAGGGGGTGGCGCGCTGATTGCCATCCGGTTCGGAGAAAAGGACCTAAAAGGGGCGTCCCACGTATTCGGGAATGTCATCACTTCCACTGTCCTGATTGGGGTTCTAGTGACGGTCACCGGGCAGGCGAACCTGTCTGGCTGGCTGCGTATTTTCGGTGCGGACGAAACGACGTTGCCTTTTGCACATGATTTCATGCAGATTATCCTGCTGGGCACGACTTTCCAGTTTATATCCTTCACCTTGTCAAATACAGTCCGCACGGAAGGGTTCCCGCGCCTGGCCATGATGTCGCAAATCACATCCGTATTGGCGAACCTTGTGCTGGCCTTGATTTTCGTGGCTGGATTGCGGTGGGGGGTTCGCGGAGCCGCCATGTCGACCGTCCTTGGCCAGCTGTGCGGGCTTTGCGTCGTTCTCCCGCATTACCTCGGGAAGAAGAGCATACTGAAACCGGCTCGTTCCGATTGGCGCCTGGATTGGAAACTGATGGGCAAGATCAGCGGTATTGGCGCGTCGGCCTTTCTGGGCACACTAGGGGTCAGCGTGTCCATGACCTTTTTGACGACCAGCCTGATCCGGAGCGGCGGTGTGCCGGCAGTCACATCGCTTGGAGCCATCAACAGCCTGTATACCCTTTTCATCCTCCCGTTCTTCGGCATCCAGCAGGGCCTGCAGCCCATCATCGGGTACAACCATGGTGCAGGAAGGCCGGATCGCGTGCGAAAGGCGCTGTATCTCGCGACGGGGACGGCCATGGGGATGGCAACGGTCGTATTCCTGTTCTTGGAATTGTTTCCATCCTTCTTCATTGCCCTTTTCATTCAAAAGGACTCGACCACGATGCCGATTGCCATTCACGGCATGCGGATCTTCATGGCCATGCTGCCGGCCATCGCCATCAACCTGATGAGCATCACGTACTTCCAGTCTACGGCGAAAGCGGGCACGGCCATCTTCCTTGGCATGGCCCGGCAGTTCATCTTCCTGATTCCGCTGGTCCTCCTTTTTTCTGCGTTGTTCGGCCTTACCGGGATCTGGCTGGCCACTCCGATTTCGGATGCATTGTCGATTCTGATGGCCATCCTGTTCCTGGCGATTGACTTCCGGAAGTATCCGATCTCGAGGAATCAGGCCATGGGTGCATAGGCACATCCTGATAAACGTTCAGGCCATCCGCAATCAAAACAGGTCACTGCATCGGCCGTCAGGCATTGCCCCAATCCCGGCAGGCATCCACATAAGCCATCACGTTTGCCATTGGGACCTCCGGTTCCAACAAGTGGGTGGGGGCAACCCACAACCCTCCTTTCGGACCGGCGATGGCCAGGTTGCGGCTTACTGTCGCGCGCACATCATCGGCTGTTCCGAAAGGCATGGTTGTCTGTGTGCCCAGTGTGCCATGGAAAGAGAGAACATCTCCATAGAGGCTGTGGAGTTCTCCAAAAGTCATGCACTCCGGTTGAACGGGATTCAGCACGTCGATGCCCGCATCCAGCAGGTCTGGGATGAATGGGGTGACGAAGCCGCATGAATGATAGAAGATCAGGATATCCGGCTTGACAGCGCGTGCAGCGCGGATGACGCGTTTCAGCCGGGGCTGGAGCCAGGTGTTGTACAGGTCGCGGCTCATCATGATGTTGTGCTGCATGCCGATGTCGTCTCCCAGAAACAGACAATCCACGCCTGCTTCGGCAAAGGAAGCGGCACGAAGGGCACTGCGTTCGGTGATGGCATCCAGCAGCCATTCGGCCATGGGGTCGTCCGCCATCATGTCCGCCATCAATTCTTCCATGCTGCGCATGTACCAGGCTGTTTCCCAGATGGTGCAGGCCATGCCGCCCCCGGCAGCCAGTCCGCGGCTATGGATTTCATCAACCTGGCCTTTTTGATGGGAGGCATCAGCCGCCTGAAAATCAGGAAGCGGGTATGCCTTCAATTCGTCCAGGGACGAAGCGTGTTTCAGCGGATGATGCATCCGGGTCATGTGCATCGCTTTGGCTGATCCGGGTTCATGACCGATGCCCCACACATCGAAATGAGTATCCGGATGAAGGACTTGTGCAAACCGGGCACGGGCTTCGACGGGATCGCGGGCGGGGACTTTCCTGTCCGCCGCATAACGGTATGGGATGCCGAAATAATCTGCAATTGACAGGGTAGAATCGGTCATGGCGCGGAAGTCCGCCTCCAGGGAGGGGCACAGTTCCATGTCGACCGGTGCCCATTCATATCCGGTGCGCCGCATCAGCGACAAAAGGTTTTCTCTTGGATTCATAAAAATCACCTCATATGTTCGAATTGCGGCGAAGCTGACCGAGCAGTTCCCAAACGACGCTTACCGGCGCATAACGTCCTTAACGACCGGGGATGAATGAGCCGAACCGTCTGCCGGCCTCATACATGGCCACCACGTTCTCAACGGATGAAATGGCCTGCACGTTGTGACAAGGCGCCATGATGTATCCTGTCCTGTCTCTGGCAAGCACCTCGATGCAGGTCTGTACCTCGACTTCCACCTCTTGCGTCGTGCCAAAGGGGAGTACATACTGGTTGTCGATACCTCCATGGAAACAGAGTTGATTCCCAAACCGATCCTTCAACTCGGTCAGATCCATTCCGGGCAAATGCCATTGGATGGGATTGAGGATTTCTATGCCGTCTTCGCAAAGGTCTGGAATCAACGGCATGATGGAGCCGTCATCATGATGAAACACATGGATGCCGTATGATTTAACCAACCGGATGTTTTTCCTGGCCCGATCCCTGAAGAAACGGCGATACATGTCAAGGCTGATCATCAGGCCGCTCTGCGCGCCAAAATCATCCGTGACCTGGGCCAGATGAATTTTACCATTTGCCGCTTCAAACAGCCTTGTATGATATTCCGTAAAGAATGAGCAGATCTTGTCAAGGATGTAGTCAGCCAATTCAGGGTCAGACGCCAAGTCAACCAGGC
>JANYKF010000441.1 GCA_025361665.1 Clostridiaceae bacterium | reverse complement strand
ACAGCCTGCAAATCCTTCGGTGTGTCGCCCAAGTGGTAGTATACGATATCCACTGGGTTTGTGATGTCGGCGCCGCCGTACATCTTGGCGGCCGCAGGCGTTGCTTCCGGCGCAGCTGTCGCGGCTTCGGTCGCGGCTGCCGTTGCGTCTGCCTTTGCCTTGGCGGATTCCGCGGCTTTCGGCGTGGCGGTGGCGGCAGGGGTGGCAGTTCCGCCGCACCCGGCGGAAACCAGCAAAGTGAGGACCAGCAGGATGGCTAGGGCGGTTTTCACTGTTCGTTTCATGACACTCCTCCTTGTCTATCGCCTCCCCCGTATTGGGGGTTTGACGTCTGAACAGGAATGGTTGGCGTCTTTCCTCAAGTTGCCATATTCATGATGCCGGGCTCATCCCTTGACGGCCCCGATGGTGAGGCCCTTGACGAAATGCTTTTGCAAAAATGGATACAGCAGGATGATGGGACCGGTGACGATGACGGTGAGGGACATCTTCATGGCATTGATGGGGATGAAGGGGGTGGAAATGCCTGATTTGTCCGCAATCATGCGAAGGGCCTGCGCGTCGTTGAGCAGCTTCTGCAGGTAATACTGGAGCGTCCACATTTCCTGCTTGTTCATGAACAGCATGCAGTTGTACCAGTCGTTCCAGTAGCTGAGGGCCGTGAACAGCGTCAGGGTGGCCACCAGTGGTTTGGAGAGCGGAACGATGAGCCGGAAAAAGATGGTGAAGTTGCCCGCACCGTCAATAATCGCGGATTCATTGATTTCGTGCGGGATCGACTTCATGAAATTCTTGGCGATGATCATGTTCCAGACGGAAAACATGCCCGGCAGGACCAGCGCCCAGTAGTGGTTCTTGAAACCCAGCACCTGAGTGCAGAGCAGATACCAGGGAACCAGTCCGCCGTTGAACAGGGTGGTGAAGAAGAAGAAGAAGGAGAATTTGTTCCGCCAGGGAAAGTCGACGCGCTGCAGCACATAGCCGGTCATGGTGGCGAGGAAAGTGGCAAATGCCGTTCCAATGACCGTGACGGCGATCGTGTTCACATAGGCCCGGATGATCAGAGTTGGATTTTTCAAGGACAGAATATACCCTTCCAAGGAAAATTTCCGGAAAAAAAGGCTGTAGCCATACTTCATCACTTCGGCTTCGGAAGTGAACGAAGCGACGATGACCAGGTAAAACGGCACGAGGCAAGCAAGTCCGAACAACCCGACAAGCAGGTAGCCCACCACATTGAAAAGGATGCGATCGGAAGTATAGTAACCGGAAGTCAGGGTGGACGGGATTCCCGAGCCGGACGTACGCGCTTGTGTGGACATCTCGAATCTCCTTCATGCGGATCGGTATCGGGGCAGCCACGATTCCTGAAATGCTAGAACAATGAATAGTCCGGCTGCATCATCTTGACGGCCTTGTTCGCGATGAGGATGGTGATCAGGCAAAGAATCGACTGGTACACGCCGGCCGCAGCCGACATGCCGATGTCCGCGGAGGACATCAGGGCACGGAACACAAAGGTGTCGATGATGTCAGTCACGGGAAGCAGGTTGCCGTTGTTGCCGACAAGTTGATAGAACAGGCCGAAATCTCCGCGGAAGATGCCGCCCAATGCCAGAAGCAGCATGATGATCATGGTAGGCACAATGCTTGGAAGGGTGATGAACCGGATTTTCTGCCATACATTCGCACCGTCGATGTCTGCGGCTTCATATATCTGCTGGTCGATGCCCGTGATGGACGCCAGATAGACCACCGACCCGTATCCGACGGACTTCCATGCCTGCAGGGCAACCAGGATGAAGGGCCATGCTGATGCATTGGCGTAAATATCGATCGATTTGGCGTCGAATGACTTCAGCACACCGTTGAGAACGCCGTATTCATAACTGAACAGGTTGTAGAAGATGGAGGAAGCCACAACCCAGGAGATGAAAAAAGGAAGGAACATCGAGGATTGGGTAATCTTCTTGAAAACTTTCCCCTTGACTTCACTGAGGATGACAGCGAATGTGACCTGCAGGAACATGTTGACGGCAATAAACGCCAGATTGTACAGCATGGTGTTCCGGGTGACTGTCCAGGCTTTGCCGGCGAGAAAGAAAAACTCAAAATTCTTCAGCCCATTCCAGGGACTGCCGAAGATGCCGTCGGCATAACGGTATTTCTCGAAAGCCAGCAGGATGCCCCCCATCGGGGCGTATGAAAAAATCAGCACGAACAAGGTGGCCGGCAACAGCATCACCAAAAACGAAGCATTCTTGCGAAGCATTTTGCGGAAGGGCAGCCTTGGAATCCTCACCGGGGGGCGAACCGCCTGGCTGGCAGACAGAACAAGCGGTTGGGTGGCGCTGTTTGGTCTCTGCATGGGCTCCTCCTCAGCATGATCGTCGCAGGGATCACTTTTGTCATGGCATTGCTTCATTTCGGATTCATCCTATCATCATGGCAATATGACTGTATACACGAGCATTTTTCTGTGTTTTTTGTGTGAATCGTAAAAAAACAAAGAAAAATGCCATAATTCAGTGTTTTTTGTGAAAAGACTGGTGAATGATAGAATCAGGCGATATACTGATGCCGTTTTCTCTTGGTTCTCCTATCCTGTAAATGCGTCGTTCAAATAACATAAACCAATAGACTCGGACGCATTTGCAGGTCTTCCTGGTGATTCGCCGCGAAGCATGTAAAGTCTATCCTGAAAGGAGTCCCCCATGAAACTGGAACAAAAGGCGATTGGCCTGTGCTATCATTCCCATGCGACGGATGAATTCGATCTCATCCGCGAGGCCGGATTCGACTGGCTTCGCATGGGCGTCACCTTCCCTTGGAAAGAGAAAATGTTCGGGGAATTGTCGCCGCACTATCTGGAATCCCGCCATCAAATCGAACTGGCTTCGAAAAATGGCTTCCGCATCATGGCGAACACGCCCGGCCTGGGCTCCTACCGGTATGATGCCGAACTGGAGAAGACACGCTGGTTCGATGAGTGGCCTGACTTCATCGGCGTCAAAGGGTCTTCGGAGTATTATGAAAATGTGCGCGGGACCTGTGCATGGTACGCGAAGGACCTGGCTGGCATGGTGGGCCCGCTTTGGTGCCACATGAACGAAATCGACATTGAAACCTTCCATGGTGACTACAGCACCGAAATTGCCGCCGAGACTGCTTTCCACTCCGCGG
Source organism: Clostridiaceae bacterium (assembly GCA_025361665.1). Classification (GTDB taxonomy): domain Bacteria; phylum Bacillota; class Clostridia; order DSM-8532; family DSM-8532; genus JAEWSN01. Next base: position 2,188 of record JANYKF010000441.1, on the reverse strand, counting down.
CCGGCATTGTTTCCACAGACCCGGACGCCCTGTGCGGCATCAACTTGTCCCGATACTGGGAAGGGGGCCTGGAGGTTGCCGACATGGCGTACCGGCCGGGCCATTCATTCGGGTATATCGGAGATGACCAGTACTTCGGTTCCTGGCAGGGAAACACCGTGGAAATGTGGTCGGAAGTCATCGATCGGCTGCATGAACGATATGGTCTGCCTGTGGTGGCCAATGAGTGGGGATATTCCTCCGGGGGTGAATACAGGGATAAGCCACCGGAAGATACCGTCATTCCAGCGGGACTCAATACGGTCTGCCACGTCTTCGGCTGGCATCACGAAGTAGAAGGCGGCCACACGGAAGCCGTGCAGGCAGCCTATGTCAGGCGCGGACTCGAAATTTTCGCCCGTCATCCGCACATACTCGGTTCTTTCCTTTTCGCCTGGAAGGACGCGAAGCATTGTTACCATTGCGGGAAGGAATTGTGTCCTTCCGAGTGCTTCTGGGGTGTGGTCCATGATGATTTGAGTCAGAAGCCCGTTTTCCATGCCATCCAGCAAGCCGTGGCGGATTATTATCCGAAGGCCGTTCTTCCCGACCTCCTTGTCACCGCGGATCAAAGCCGGAAGCCGGACTCCTCGCCAATGGACGCAGGCGCGGACGCGGATTCAGGCGCGGATGCTGATGAAGGTGCAAACACAGAAGCCGTCCGCATGGCTCCGATATTCGCGAAAGGTGCCGATGTAGGCTGGCTGCCCCAGATGGAGGCGGCCGGGTTCCGCTTCTTCAACGATGAAGGGGTGGAACAGGATTGCCTGGAGATCCTGCGCGACCACGGCATGGATGCCATCCGGCTGCGCGCGTGGGTGAATCCTTCCGACAATCCGCGCAGCGGCCACTGCAGCACCGCCGAAACTGTGGCAATGGCACAGCGCGCGGCGGCCATGGGTTTCCGCATCATGATAGACCTGCACTACAGTGACAGCTGGGCGGATCCGGGTCAGCAGAACAAACCGGCGGAATGGGTGAACCACACGTTTGAGCAGCTGCTCACCGATGTATACGAATACACGCTGGATGTCATGCGCGCGTTGAGAAACGGTGGCATCACCCCGGAATGGGTGCAGGTGGGGAATGAAATCTCCAACGGCCTGCTGTGGCCTACCGGCCATATCGACCACTACGACCAGATGGCACGGCTGGTTCGCAGCGGGTGTCACGCGGTATGCGCCGGAAGCCCGGAATCGAGGATCATCCTGCATCTGGATTCGGGGAATGACGAAGCCCGTTTCACGCGATTCTTCGGCCCTCTGGAAGCATACCGCATCCCTTATGATGTGATAGGGGTATCTTATTACCCGTATTGGCTGAAGGCCGACTACCTGGAATCCATCAGCGACCTGACAAGGAATCTGGCCGATCTGGCGAATCGTTACGAAAAGGAAGTCATGGTCGTCGAGGTCGGAGGTGAACCGACAAAGCCGGAAAACACCCATGCATTGCTGAAGGCGGCCTTTGAAGCAGTTCGTACGGTGCCTGGCGGCATGGGGACAGGGATCTTTTACTGGGAACCGGAAGGGGCCCATGTCTGGAGCCATTATGACGTCAGTTGCTGGCAGGACGACGGCAGGCCCAGTCCGGCGCTGGATGCGTTCCTGCCGTAAAAACCTATCTGACAAATGTCATCAAACGGCTTCCCAAGCCAGTTTTCAGTTGTCTCCCTCCAAACTGCGATCCCTGCCTGCCACGATTTTATGCAGGATTCCCTGTGAAAGAAAGGATATGGAAAGCAGCATCAAGAGAATCCACCATGCGGGTGACTCGAATATGTCTCCAGGAACCATGAGCGTATAGCCCATGTAAATCAAGAATATGGCTCCCTGCACCACTTTCAACGCTTTCGCATCTGCTTCGTTCCTGATGGAAACCAGTCTTTCGTCGATTTCCGGGAGCAGGGTCTTCGGTATGGATTGCGGTGATTTTTTCATCCTCGACAGTTTGATCCAATAGGAAACCGACAGGCTGAACGGGATGAACGAAAGCCCGACAAAAGCTTTGTCATTCGGTGTCAGTCCGGTTCCAAGCGAAAGCAGGACGATCCCGGTCAGCAGAAGCGCAAAGCCAACTGTGAGTGTGATCAGGATGATCACTTTGGACTCTTTCATTATTTTCTCCGTATTCATGTTATCCCTCCCAA
>JANYKF010000146.1 GCA_025361665.1 Clostridiaceae bacterium | reverse complement strand
GGATGAAGGCATGGATGAAGGCATGGATGAAGGCAAGGATGAAGGCATGGATGAAGGCATGGATGAAGGCAAACCGGAGGAATGACAGAATGACGCTCATGCTGGTGTTCAGTGACACTCATGGTGATATCACATTGTCGGAAAAAGTCATCGCCCGTTTCCCGGAAGCCTCCCATATCGTGCATCTCGGAGATTTCACACGCGATGCGCGGCTGCTTGAAACCCGGCATCCTGACAAAACATTTCTGACGGTTTCCGGGAATTGCGATTACGAGGGAGATTCAGACAAGTTTCCGAATGAACGCATCGTGAAAGTGGAAAACAAACGGCTTTTGATCGCCCATGGACATCGATATGGCGTGAAGAGCGGATACGACAGGCTTTTTCGAAAAGCCGAAAAGGAACAGATCGATCTGGTGCTCTGCGGACATACCCACGTCTCAGCTGATATCACCCTGAACGGCAGACACATCTTCAATCCGGGCAGCCTCACGCTCCCAGGGGGAGGAGACGCACCCACATACGGCCTCGTGGAAATCGGACGCGGTCTGATTGAGACGCGGATTATGGAGGAGCGCCCATGATCTCTTGAAGCTCTACGAAGCACAGTTCGTGATTTCTGCCGACAATATGGAGGAGCGCCCATGATCTATCTCGACAACGCTGCGACGACATGCCCTTTCCCGGAAGTCCTCGACCGTGTTCGGGATGTTGCGGAGAATTGCTATGCAAACCCGCATGCCTTGCATGCGTTCGGCGTTTCAGCGGAGCATCTTGCATCGGAAGCGCGAAAGACCCTCGCGGACTGCCTGAAGGTTCATCCAAGCGAGCTTGTCTTCACCTCGGGCGGGACCGAGGCCAACAATCTGGCCATCCTGGGCCTTGCCATGTTTCCGGAAAGACTGGGGCGGCATCTCCTTGCATCCGCCATCGAGCACCCATCCGTGCTGGAGCCGATGAATCGCTTGGCAAAACTCGGATTTGAAGTGGAACTGCTGACTGTCGGCCAGGACGGCGTGCCGGATCCGATGGAAACGGCAGCGCGTGTCCGTCCTGATACCCGCCTGCTCAGCATCATGCATGTCAACAATGAATCCGGAGCCATCTTTCCGGTCGCCGAAATGATCCGTCTTGCGAAAAAGGTGAATCCAAACCTACTGGTGCATGTCGATGCGGTTCAGTCACTTGGCAAGCTTCCCGTTCTGCCGAAGTCCTGGGGGGCGGACTTCGTCTCTTTCAGCGCGCACAAGCTGCATGGACCCAGAGGTGTGGGTGCCCTTTATATCCGAAAAGGCACGCTGCTGGATCCGATCCTGCTGGGCGGAGGACAGGAAGGCGGCATGCGTTCAGGCACGCTGAACCTGCCCGGCATCTGCGGTTTTGCAACGGCAATCTTGCTTGCCGGTGAATGTCAGCTGAAGAATGGCAAGCGCGTGGCCGGATTGAAAATGAATCTGATGAATCAATTAACGAAAAAGCTGCAGGAGAGTGTCCTCATTCTGTCACCGGAGGGCTCATCTCCCTACATCCTTCAGGTTGCCTTTGAAAAAGTGAAGGCGGAGGTGCTGCTGCACCATTTGGCGGACCAGGGCATATTCGTTTCTTCCGGTTCTGCGTGCTCTTCGCGCAGAGATACCAGGAGCCATGTCGTGAAAGCCATGCGCATTCCGGAAAAGTGGCAGGGCGGGGTCATCCGGTTCAGCTTTTCCGGTTCAACGACCGAAAATGAAGTTGAATCGGCACTGGAAGCCGTTGTGGCCATCTATCCGGGGATTCGTTCGCGGTAAAGCCGAATGGAAAACGTCTACTGCATATTGTTTCCATTCATGTGACTATGCCTATCTTCGATAAAGTGTGGAATATATCATGAAATATATCATAAAAAGTGAGAATATCAACATGAAATTCATTCGAAAAAGTGTTATACTATACATGCATATTTGTAGTTGAACCGTTTTGATTGAGAATACCATCACTCTGAGGTGGGTTTATGGAACGGAACTGCATGGTCGATCTCCTGGCCTGGAAGAAAGATCCCGATCGCAAACCCTTGTTATTGCAAGGACCACGCCAAGTTGGGAAAACATGGATTATTAAGGAATTCGGACGGCTTCATTATGAAGATTTCGCCTATTTCAGTTTGGACGAAGAACCGGATTTGGTCTCCTTGTTCGCATCAACCAAAGACCCGGACCGCATTCTG
>JANYKF010000434.1 GCA_025361665.1 Clostridiaceae bacterium | reverse complement strand
CACCATTCCGATCGGGTTTTCCGTCGGGAGTGTCTATCGGCTGGTTCTGACGGATCATCCCGTCACAGAAGTCGCACGCTACCATTCCCATGACGGCAGGGACATGGGGCTGTCCGCCGCTGTCACGGAAAACGCCTTGGGTGGAAGGCTTGCCGTGATTGGATACCACATGTGGGAAAACCAGGTGAACGTCGGCAGGCGGACGGAACTGCTCAAAATGGCGGATTATGTGAGTCATGGCAGCCTGCCCGCTTTCATCCCGACAGTCTGCCAGGCCGTCGTGGTGCCGCGCGTGGAAAAAGATGGCACACTCAGATCGGTCACCATTTTCAATGCCAGCATCGACTGGACCGATTCTCTTGAAGTATGTTTCAGGAATCCCGCCAAGGGGGTTCCCCTGCTGCTTCGCCCTTGCGAGGGGGACATGCGGCTGGCTGTCGCGGACGGCAGGGTCCATATTCCGTCAATTGCCCCCTGGGGATGCGCGACCCTGGCGTGGGTGAAGTAGCCTGGCGTGGCATCAGGCACGGCAGCCATTGAATGTTTCCAGTACAATCACGATATCGGCATGACCAGGCGGTGGAAAGGGTCGACAACATGGAGATTTTTAAGAAAAGTCGCTGGGATTGCCTGAAGGACAACTACGAATCCTGGTGGACGGACAAACTCGAGCGGCCTCTTTTCAATGTGGAGATCCATGGGAATGCACCGGACATGCGCAAGCCGGAAGGAGTCTTCCACGAGGTCTTCAGCCGGTATGCGCTTGATGTGCCGATGGATGTCATCATCAGGAACCTGGATTACCAGCTGGGCAGCGTGAAATATGCCGGAGACGGATACCCGTCGTGGCTGCCCGATTTCGGTGCCGGCGTGAACGCGGCCTTTGCAGGCGCGAAGCATATCGTCCGTCCTGAGAGCGTCTGGTTCGAGGCTGAATCGCCTGCGCCGCTGGATCAGTTCACATTGCGCCATCATGCGGATAACGTCATTTATCGCCGCATTGCCGAATTCTATCAAAAGGCGAATGCGTATTTTGGCGGCTGTGTTGTCCTGGGCATGACCCATCTCAACAATGGGATTGACATTCCCGCGCGTTTCTTCAATGGAGTCGATTTCTGCCTGGGCATGATAGACAGCCCTGAAGAGATTGAAAGGCTTGTGTGGGAAAACCATGCGCTGTTCGAATTCTATATCCAGAATCTGTCGGCGCTGATGTTCAATAATCCCGGTTATTCCTGTTGGGGGAATATTCTGGCCAACGAGCCCTGGATGGGTTTGCAAAGCGACTTTTGCGCCATGATTGGCCCGGATCATTTTGACCGGTTCGTTCTGCCGGAACTGAAGGCATGCGTGAAAAAAATGCCTAAGTATAATTTTTACCATCTGGATGGACGGGAAGAGCTGGTGCACCTGGATAAAATCCTGGATATCAAGGATCTGCAGATTGTGCAGTGGGTAGCAGGAGACGGCGAGCAGACTGACGATGCCTGGATGTGGCTGTACAGGAAAATCCGGGACGCGGGCAAGAAAATATGGTACGTCGGGCCGGAAGAGAATCTGGAAATGCTGGCGGAGACATTGGGTTCGCTGAAAGGGGTTTATTGGCACGGGAGCGGGACTCCGGGTGAGGAAGACCGCTTGTTCCGGACAATGGAGAAATTCGGCGTTCCGGTCACTCCCGGCATAGCATGAACGCCAATACGGATGAACAGAGTGCCTTGGGCGCCAACATGGGGAGGTAATGTCGATGATGATGAAGAGCAGAGTCGGATTTGTTTGCTTTGGTGAAGTCAACACACCGTATGAGCGGCTGGTGATCAAGCACGATCACGCGATCGAAAGTCTGAACGCATTGGGGTCCGAAATAACCGACGCCGGCATCGTCATCGACGACAAGCCGTATGTGACTGCCGACAAGGCGATTCAATGTCTTGTCGGCTTGGACATGGACTGCCTGGTCCTTTGTGTCGCGGGATGGATACCGACCCACGCCGTCATCCGGGTGACCGACGCATTCCGGCATACGCCCATGATTCTCTGGGGGCTGTGCGGATGGTACGACGGAACCCATATCGTGACGACGGCCGATCAGGCAGGGACAGCGGCAATCAGGCCCACACTCGAAGAACTGGGCTATCGGTTCAAATTCGTTTACAGCGTCATGGGAGAGCCGGAACCGGTTGGCGAAATCGCGTCCTATGCCGCCGCCTGCCATGCCGCAGCCAGATTGCGCAAGTCACGCATCGGCACCATGGGCTACCGTGACATGCTTCTGTATGGCACCCAATATGAGGGCATGTCCCTCCGCGGGCAGTTCGGGATTGAGGTGGAGCCCTTCGAGATGCTCGAAATGGTTCAGAACCTTGACAAGCTAGATGCCGCAAAAGTAGCGGTTGGCATCGACTTTGTGAAGAAGAACTGGAAGTTCCAGAAAGAATGCAATGAAGCCGTGATTTCCGTCGGCGTCAGATATGCTTTGGCCATCGGCATGAAGATTGAGGAACGCGGATATGAAGCCATCACGCTCAATGATGTCGATGGAATGAAAAAACTTCTGGGATTCCCTCCTGCCATGGTATTCATGCTACTGGATCATTTTCATGACATACGGACAGTACCGGAAAATGATGTCATGGGCAGTGTCACGCAGCTCATGGTGGGTTATGCGACAGGGCAGACGGCCGCCTATCTGGAATATTATGAGTTTTTCAAGGACAGCGTGCTGATTGGCGTGCCTGATTTCATTCCGGAAGCCGTAACCGAAGGTGATACGAAAGTCTTGCCCACGGCCTTCGGGCTGCTCAGCGCGACCTTGCTGAACGTATCTGCGGTTAAAACCGGAAAAGTCACTTGTTCCCGGTTGATCTTCAAAAAGGGGAAGTATGTCATGCACATTTACACGGGAGAGGCCAGGACCCCGCCGCCCTGGGAAGAGCTCGGCTGGGAGAAACCGGTTCCGCAGCTGCCCGGGCTGGAGGTAGTGCTGGAAAGTTGCACTGTCAGGGAGTTTGCCCAAAAAGTATCGTCACAGCATGTCATCATCTGCCATGGCGATCACCGCGAAACGCTCGAAAACCTATGCGGGCTGCTGGACATTGATGTAATATGAAGAAAATGATGTCAGGAAAAAACGAACGGGGATAAGGCAGAATGGATGGAGCGGCAAACACGGGATTGCGAATCACGGATCCTGGCGGACAACGACAAGGCAATCGAATAATACCGAGTGAAAGATGAGAATATGAATAAAACCATGAAGTGCCTCAAAATTGGATGGGGACAGATCGACATCACGCCGGACAGGCCTGTGTACATGGTTGGGCAGATGTACCAGCGCATATCGCAATATGTCCATGACCCAATCACGGCGACGGCGCTCGTGCTGGACAATGGGGAAACGCAGGCCGTGCTTGTGTCGGCGGATATGGTGGAAGTGCCTTCCCTCGCGCTGAAGGCCGTTCGAAAGAATCTGGCGGCGCTGGCGGATCTCGATTTTGCCAATGTGTCCTTCCATGTCACGCACACGCACAATTCCACGGACTTCGGCTATGACTTCCTTCGGGAAGACAATGAAAAGGTGTTCGGCAAAGACATTCTTCCATCCGTCGAAATGCCGGAAGACATCATGACACAGGAGGAAGGCCAGGCTTTCATCATTGAAAAGCTGACCGGCCTGATCGGAAGGGCGTGGGAGGCGAGAAAGCCGGGCGGAGTCAGCTTTGCCCAGGATTATGCCGCAGTCGGCTTCAACAGGCGTCCCGTTTTTGATCATGACGGAAAGAAAGAGACCATCATGTACGGAGACTGTTCAGAGCCTGGTTTTCTGCGGTTCGAGGGCGGAGCGGATCATACGGCGGACATGATGTACACATGGGATCCGGAGGGGAAACTCACGGGCGTGATGGTGGACGTCCCATGCCCTGCCCAGGTGAATGAACTCCACACCTTCATTTCCGCAGATTTCTGGGCACCGGCGCGCAGCTTCATCCGCGAAAGGCTGGGCAACATATATGTCCTGCCAGCCTGTGGAGCGGCGGGAGATCAAAATCCCCTTGACCTGTTGAAAATCAGCAAGAACAACAAGAAGATCCTTTCGCAATGGGCCGGACAGACAAAAGAAGTGTACCGCAACTTCGACATGGCCATAGAATGCGCAGCAATCGGCGGGCGCATATCAGAAGCAGTCGCGAGGGGGTTCGGGCATGCCCGGAACCACATCGAATATAGTCCGGAATTCATGCATGAAACAGTTGATATGAAGCTGCCTGTGCGCAGGGTCAGCCGTGAGGAATATGATGAAGCCGCTGAAACGGTAGCGTCAGTCAAAGCGCTTTTTTCAAAAGATAATCCCATGAGCATGAAGGACGTGGTAAGTGCCTTCGATCCCCAGGGCGTCGTCCTGCGATGGGAAATGCAGCAGAAGGTCCAGGACTACTGCTTCTGCATGCATGTCCTCCGCATCGGGAAAGTCGCCATCGTCACCAATCCTTTCGAGCTTTTCAGTGAATTCGGCATGAGGATGAAGGCGAGGGGAAAGGCGGAACAGGTTTTCGTGATTCAGCTCGCGAATGGCATCGGCGGTTACCTGCCCTCGGAAGACGCCATTGCGGGAGGATCCTACAGCAGCAAGCCGGCGTCCACCACCTGCGGGCCGGAGAGTGGCGACATACTGGTGGAAGAGTCCCTGAAAGCGATGGACAGGATGTGGAACACTTGAAAAGCGGAGTGCGAAATGGGATATATCGCAGTTGACCTGGGGAGCACCAACATAAAAGTCGCGGTCTATGATGAAGGCTTTCACAAGGTGTCATGGCTTGAGAGCCCCGTGCACTACGTGCGGGAGGGAGGCTTCGTTGAATTCGACGCGCTCGGATATGCCGCCGCCGTCTGTTCACTGATTGCCTCCTTGGTGCGCAAAGGCGGAATTCGACCCGAAGAAGTCCGCCAGGTGGTTTTTACCGGACAGGCGGAATCCCTCATCATGCTTGACGGCAACGGAATTCCGCTGATGAATGCCATCTCTTGGATGAATGCCATCTCTTGGATGGATGAACGCTCGGTGGACGAATGTGGTGAAATATCAAGCCTGTTCGACGCGGACGAGATTTACCGCAGGACAGGACAAATGACGGCGCTGCCGACATGGCCCGCGACAAAGATACGATGGCTGGCAAAAAACCGTGTGGATGTTTTTAAGAAAACGCGCCACTACGTCATGCTGAAGGATTACCTGGTTTACTCCATGACCGGGAGGCTGTGCGCGGATCGCTCCATTGCGACGTTCACATTCTATTTTGACATCCATGCGAAGGAATACTGGCCGGACATGCTGCGGGTCTGCGGTATCGGGACGGGACAGCTGCCGCATCGCCCTCCATTACGATTCATCCCCGATACCCTTGTATTTCTGCCGGTGGTGGAAAGCGGGGGCATATGCCTTGAGTGGTACAGGAATCACTTCATGAAGCAGCAAACGCTTCAGGAACTGGATGCCCGTGTCGCGAAGAAGAACATGCCCGGAGATTTGATTTTCCTTCCGTATATTTCGGGGACCAACGCGCCTGACTTCGAGGAAAACACGTGCGGCTTGGTTTATGGAATTCGCACCGGCCATGATGAAGCGGATTTCGCCTATGCGGTGATGGAAGGGGTCGCGCATCTTCTGGCCAGGAATATCGATGAAATGAGGGCTTCGGGAATCAGGACGGATAAAATCATCGCGACGGGCGGTGGTGCGAAGTCGGCACTCTGGTGCCAGATCCAGGCGGATGCGGTGGGCGTGCCGAAGGAGAAGTATGGTGGGATGTGATGTTTTCATGGACTTCAGCAAGGCAAATGGAACCGTCAAGGCGCTTCATGGTGTGAACAACGGCCCGGTGTGCTACGGTTCGCTGACCGACGTGTCGAAGTACTACAAGGAACTGGGCGTGCCTTGGGTAAGGATTCATGATTCCAACTGGCCCCATCCCCGTGAGGTGGACTATTACACCATCTTTCCAGATTTTGGGAAAGACGCCGACGATCCGGCGAGTTATGATTTCAGGCAGACCGACACATACATCAAGTCGATCATGGAGATCGGAGCGCGTATCGTGTACCGGCTTGGCGTCAGCATCGAGCATACACAGACAAAATACCACCTAGATCCCCCTGACAGCTTTGACAAGTGGGCGGATGTCTGTGTACACATCATAAGGCATTACAATGAAGGATGGGCCGACGGCTTTCACTACGGCATCATGCATTGGGAAATCTGGAATGAACCCGAAAGCATTCCCGACGTACCACCGGAAAAAAACTGCATGTGGTCCGGTACGCATGATCAGTATTTTGAATTGTACAGGACGGCTTCCCTCAGGATCAAACAATCCTGCCCCGATGTCAAAGTCGGAGGTTTTGCCTATACTTATGTCCAGCCTAAGTTCCTGGATCGTTTTCTGGCATTTGTCAGTGAAAACAGGCTGCCGCTGGATTTCTTCTCATGGCATACCTATGCTTCCAATCCTCTGACCATGGCGGAGCATTCCAAGGAAATGAAACGGAAGCTTGATCAATATGGGTTTCGTGATACCGAGAGCCATTGCAACGAATATAATTACGCGCACCCGCTCCCGCAGGGGATGGGCGTGTTCGGGGCAGACAACCAGGCGGGCACGGAAATGTTTTTCGAGGCGCTGAAGAACGAACAGGGCGCAAGTTTTGACGCGGCCGTGCTCATCCTCCTGCAGGATTGCCCGGTGGATGTGCTGAATTATTACGATGCGCAGCCCTCGTCATTCTGGAGTTTCTTCAACTGCTACGGCGTGCCGCGGAAAGCCTATTATGCGTTCCGTGCATTCAAGGAACTGTATGACAAGGGCAACAGGATTGAAACGACCGTTGCGGATGGGACCGATGGGCTGTATTGCCTTGGGGCAATCGATGACTGCGGCGGTGAGGCAGCAGTGCTGCTGTCCGGCTTCTATGCGGAGGAAAGGGAATACTCGTTCGGGTTCAAGCTGCCCCCGGGCAGGAGCAGGGCCTCGGTGGAAGTCAAGGTCATCGATGCCGATCATGTTTACGATTGGATCGGCACACATCAGATCGAAGCGGACAGCGTGCTGAAACTGGAAATAAAGCGTCACACCGTCCTGTTAATGAAATGGAACACTCAACCGTGATGGATACAAGTGAAGATGAAAGCGGAGGTTTGCCATGTATGACTTGAATTGGGCGAAAACAGATGTTTCCACGCTGCCGACCCTCAGGACGGAACTTCCTGGGCCCTTGTCCACTGAATACCACGCGAGGGCATCCAAATACATGAAGGGATATTCCAGTCA
>JANYKF010000103.1 GCA_025361665.1 Clostridiaceae bacterium | reverse complement strand
GCATCTGCAGCCGTTTGAGGTCAAAACGGTGCGCATTGCATTACGGAAAGATTGAAGTTTGATTCTGGTGTAAAAAGTCGATTTTCGACTTTTTCATGCAAGTTGTGTTTCACAACTTGCATTATGCAACGGCTCCGGCCGTTGCATGGCACCGAATCACGTGATTTGGTGTATTGAAGGCACAAAATGTGCCTTCAATATGCAGGATGTCAACGACATCCTGCATAAATACTCGCAAAAGCGAGTATTTACACCAGAATCATCCTTGATTTCAAGAATTCTGCCCGTTACGTTTGATCCATACGAACCTGTCGAGATTTTGCATTTTTTCCCGATGTGCTTGCTTAACAGTTCGTTCGTCATAGAAAACAACCCCCTGCGCTTTTTGTGTCTGATGATCATGATTTTCCGGTATTCATTCTGCTGCATATAGCCGATGATGACAATGAGGATCGGCAGATAAATTGCAATCCAGGACCCTGAATCCAATTGGAATCACCTCCGGCGTTGACTGATATGGGTTCAAGACACATGCGATCCCGATATACATTCTTTTCAGGAAAGACCTTTTTGCCTGACCTTCTCCATGAATTCCTTCTGCAGGGCAGGTGCTGTCTGATCCTCCTTGATGATGCGCAGGGAACGTGCAATCGCCGTAACCATGATTTCCACGGCCTTTTTCCCCTTTTCCTCCGTGGCGGCGGCTGGTCGGCCAACAACGTTCTGCGGATAATCGGCGTACCACCAGAGGGCGTTGTGGATGCCTTCAGGCCGCAAATGACTGAAGCGGTTGAGCGGATCCACCCCATGATCGGGTGTCAGATCCAGCCGCACAAGACCGGGACAGCAGGCCATGTATATGCTTGTTTCCAATTCGCAGGCATGCCCCAGCGGCCGCGTTTCCCAGAGTGCGTCCAAAGCATTGCGCTCCTCTTCCGTCATGGCACTTGTGGCGCTGATGATGTAGAGCGCATAGCTTCGTTCCTCATCCAATTGGCTCATCGAGAAATACTCGAGGAAATGGCTGTTTCCCCCATGTCCGTTGAGGATGACTATCTTCTCAAATCCGTTGGCGGCAATGCCGTCCAGCACACGGGAGAGAACCTCCACCGCCATGGCCTGAGGCAGGTTGACTGTTCCGGTGAAGCATGCCGCCTCATGAACCTGGGCCAGATAATAACCCGGGAACACGACACAAGGTTCCCGCCCCGCAGCCAACCCGGCAAGGGTCTCCGCAACCACCATGTCACAGCCGAACGGGATATGTTCGCCATGACGCTCCAAAGATCCCATTGGGATGACGCAGATCTTTTCTTCCCTGACCAGTTTGGCGAATTCCGAAGGAACAAGTTCCGTCCATTTCATGCAAAATCCCTCCCATGCACTGGGTTTCTACCGGGTTTTTCCTGGAATGAGGCATCCATTCGGACAAGAATGTCCACTTCTTTTTTACAGGCTGTTTCGCGCAATCTTTTCCAGGATGAATGCGACACATCCCGGAATATCCGCTTCCTGTTTGATGCCGTGGAGCAGCATGCCACCCTTGAACTGATATTGGCCCAGCAGCTGCAGGAAATAATCAAAATCCACGATCCCCTTCCCTGTCGCAGCAAAATTGATCTGCGGCGAGGCCAGGATGTCTTTGCCATGTACCAGGATGATATCATTCCCCAGGCAATCAAACGCGTTTTTGATGGTTTTCCTAACATTGTCCGGCCAGGCCATGTTTTCATGAAAAAGATTGGCGCAGTCCATGATGATTTTCAAATATGGAGATTGTATTTCATCCAGAAGGCGACGTGCCAATTCCGGCGTTGAAATGACATTGGAGGCTTCCGTTTCGACACCGAGGGTGATTTGATGGCGTTCGGCAATCCGGACAACTTTCCGCATCGTTTCCATCATATCCTGCCATGCTTCCTCTGAGGAATTGTCAGGATGCGGCTTCCACATGGATTCGGTGTTCCGGGTGCCCGTGCAGAGGGACATGACGCCGCAGTTGAGTTTGCGGCAGGCCGCCGCCAGGATTTCGAACCGCTCAATCCCTTTTTCACGTTCCTTCCGGTCAGGCGCGATCATATTGAAAGTGGCATTGACGGCGACTATCTCCAGCCGCCGCTTCCCCGAAGCCTCCAGAATGCTTTCTATCAGGGGCATGCCGATTCTTTCCGGCATCTCCTCTTCGCCTATCGTCTCGAAATCGAATTGAACCTGGTCAAAGCCGTATCCTTTTATTTTTTCAAATAGCGATTCAACGGAATGAGTTTTGAAATCGGTGGTACAAATGCCTATTTTCATAAAGGAAACCTCCTCAGCTCAATGCCGCAACAGTCTCTTTCAGTTTTTGCCGAATGAGGATGTGCTGGGGACACTTTTCTTCACACAACCCGCATTCGCTGCAGGCGACGGGAACCGCACCCTTGTCACTTTCGGGGCCCAGCTTCGCATATTCGCATTTTGCATACTCCGTAAGCCCATATACACGATGGTAATTCATCAAACTGAAAACATGGGGAATCTTTATGTTTTTTGGACAGGGCTGGCAATAGTCGCATCCGGTGCAATAGAGATCGGCCAGTTTTCGATTTTCCTCGAACATCCGGTCGATCGCATCCTTCTCCAGCGCCGTCAACCCGCCTTCGCGGGAAGCCACCTCCAGGTTCTGCTCCACATGCGCCATCATTGACATTCCTGACAACGCACAGGAAACATGCTCGTTGGACAGGACAAACCGCAAAGCCACTTCCGGCGTGGAGGTGGAATCACGGCCAAGCGCCGTTCGCAGCACTTCAGACGGGGTCGCCAGGCGACCGCCGCCAACCGGCCCCATCACCACGGTGCCGATTCCTTTTGAATGGGCATATGCCAGCATTTCCTCGTTCGCACGGTCCAGAAGGTTGTATTGGCACAAAACGGATTCAAACGCACCGGTATCGATGAGGGTCTTCATGACCGCGGGCTTGTCGTGGAATGAAAAGGAGATGTGCCTGATCAAGCCTTCCTGCTTCGCTTTCACCATTTCGTCGAGGAGTTTGAAATGAAGAATGGTGTTTTCGAACCGCTGCTGGCTGGCTCCATGGAAATGATAGAAATCAATCATATCCACATCGAGCTTCTTCAATTGTTCTTCCAGCAGACGACGATAATCGGACGTGGCCTTCACATTCCACAAGGGCAGCTTTGTGGAAAGAGCCACCTTGCTGCGCCATCCTTTCAGCGCTTTACCAACCGTGATTTCACTGTTTCCATGGCAGTAACCGTAAGCCGTATCAACATAGTTCACACCGCTTTCAAACGCCTTGTGAAACATGGCGATCGCCTTCTCCTCGTCGATGAACCATTTTCCGTTCTCTTCATATTCGGGAAGGCGCATGGCCCCAAAGCCCAAAGCCGATATTTCCAGTCCCGTATTGCCGAATTTCCTGTACTGCATGATTTCCTCCCTATTTGATGGTAAATCCACCGTCAATCACAAGATTTTCCCCGGTGATCATGTTGGCGCCTTCACTGGCCAGGAACAGGATGGCGGCCGCAATTTCATCCGGATAGGCGAACCTGCCGCAGGGGATGGACTTTTTCATGTTCTCGCCGATTTCACCTTGCCACGCCTTGGCACCCAATTCAGTCAGGACGACCGTAGGCGATACGGCGTTGACATTGATGTTGAATTCGGCCCATTCAAGTGCCAGCACTTTGGTCATCCCGATGACAGCCGCCTTGCTGGCCGTATAGGCCACATGCCGGTCAATCGCGATGAATCCGGCCTGGGAAGCGATGTTGACAATCTTGCCTCCACCCGTGGCAATCATGACGCGCCCCACTTTCTGGGACATCATGAATGTGGCTTTGGCATTGATATCCATCACTTTGTCCCAGATGTCTTCCGCCAAGTTCTCCGCGTCATCCAGTTCCACGATGCCGGCAATGTTGCACAGAATGTCGATTCTGCCAAATCGGCCGACGGCTGTATCGATGACCGTTTGTGTTTTTTCACCGCAAGTAATGTCACACACCAGGCCCATGGCCTCAATCCCATACCGACCGGCTAGATCGGCGGCGACATCCTTCACTTTTTCCTGCATGTCAAGGAGAACGAGATTGGCTTTGCGGGATGCCAGGACTTCGGCCGTCGCCTTGCCGATCCCATTGGCTGCCCCGGTAATCAGGGCGACTTTTCCACTGAAATCAAATGCACCGTCAAACTTCGAATAATGGATCATCAGGCTCACTTCCTTTTCCATATGATGATGAAACAATCATCGCCAGGCAAAAGCCTCCATGCAACTAAGGTTTCAATGCAACCTTGAATGCATTACCCTGGACTAAGGTTTCAACGCAACCTTGAATGCATTTCCCTGGACTAAGGTTTCAGCACAACCTTGAATGCATTGCCTTCGCCTGTTTCGGCAATCCGGAAAGCCGCTTCCCAGTCATCAATCGGTAAAAACAACTCAGCCACGCCACGGGTGCCAATCCGGTCCTTGTCGATCCAGTCGATGACGGGCGGGAAACAATATGGACTCAAGTGTGCGCCCAGGATATCCAATTCTTTCTGATCGCCGATAATGGACCAGTCCAATAATGTTGGCGCGCCAAATACGCTGAATTCGACAAAGCGTCCCAGTTTGCGAATCATGTCCATTCCCTGGACAACGCTTGCCGGGTGCCCAGTCGCTTCAATATAGATATCGCAGCCATATCCTTCCGTCAGTTTCCGGATTTCCTCCACGATATTCACTTTCATGGGATTCCAGGCAAAATCTGCGCCGAACTCCTTCGCCTTTTCCAACCGTTCATCCTTGATATCAAGGGCAACGAGGATTTTGGGATTTTTCAAATGGGCAATTCCCACCATGCCCAGTCCCAGCGTCCCGCAGCCGGATATCACAACCACGTCTTCCAGGCCGATCTGCGCGCGATCCACGGCATGTTTGGAACAGGAGTAAGGTTCAACCAGGATTGCCTTCTCAATTGGCATATCCATGGGAATCCGATAGGTGCGGGCATTGGCCGGCAAACGCATGTATTCCGCCATACCGCCGTTGACCCTGTCCTTGAACCCATAGACATCGCTGATTTCACACATCCAGTACCGGCCCGTCCTGCAGAACATGCATTGGCCGCAGGGGACGATTTGTTCGGACACAACCCGGTCTCCGAGCGAAAACTCCGTGATCCCGCTGCCCACTTCGACAACGTGGCCAACAAACTCATGACCTGGAATGAACGGGGCGATGATGTAACTGTTCCAGAAGCGCTCAGCTCCATGCTTCGCCTTGACATCACCGGCACAGACTCCGCAGGCTTCAACCCGGATGATGATTTCATCCGGCCCGGCCTTGGGCCTGGGCCAGTCGGTCTCCAGCACATACCGATCCGGGGTGTAGGCAACGAGGGCTTTCATGGTCTCCGGTAGTTTTGACATACGGCAACACTCCTTTTCTATTTGATTAGATTGATCATTTCATCCGCCATCGCCTGGAAAATGAGATTGCAGGAAACGGCGCCGGCATCCAGAACACCCCTGGACCTCTCTCCCAACCGGCTGGATCGCCCAAATCTTGAAACCAGATCCTTTGTTGACAACATGCCATTTTCAGAAGAAAGCTTGAACTTCTGCAGTGCACAGACAAAATCCAACCCTGACGCTGTCGCTTCCGCAAAGGCATCGCGAGCTGGCACAAAGGTGTCGATCAATGTCTTGTCGCCAACCCGGGCCTGCACGATATCCCCTAATCCATTGAATCCGGCATCCAGCATGCCAGCAAAGACATGAGCGGTGATGACCGTTTCCTTTGCTGCATATTCTGCCATTTCGATGAAAATCATCCCGTAAATCGGGCCCATCGATCCACCGATTTCATTGAACAGGATGTCGCCCAAGGCTGCCAGGCTTTCCGTAAAGGTGAGTGCGTTCCGGCCCAGGCGTTCCTTGCAGAGGGTAAATCCCTTGTTCATGTTCATGCCATGATCGCCGTCACCAATCAGGCCGTCAATATCACTCAGATACACCTTGTTTGCCTGGATTTCCGCGATCATCTTCATGACAATCGATTTTCCTGCGGCATTGGCAAAACCGTCCATGGATGCGCCCTCCGGATTCAACGGCCAAACTGGGTCAATTCGATTAATTCGGATTCAACGGCCAAACTGGGTCAATCCCATGGATTCGCATTCCGCATCCAGCAGGATTTTCAATTCATCATCCAGTTTCATCACTGTCAAAGTGGCACCCATCATTTCCAGCGAGGTGAAGTAATTGCCCACGTAGGATCGATAGATGCGGATGCCTTTATCATTCAGTTTTTTCGCCACCTCATTGAAAAGAACATATAGTTCCATGATTGGCGTCGCTCCCAAACCGGAAAGTAATACCGCCACTTCGTCATTCTCCTGGAACGGATGATCCGGCAGGATCAGGTTCAACATGTGGGTCGCCATTTGATCCGCCGTTTCCATCGGGACAATCTCCACACCCGGCTCGCCATGATGGCCGATTCCCAATTCCATGGTCCCGTCTTTGATTTCGAAGTTCGGATGGCCGACTGCCGGCAAAGTGCAGGGTGACAAGCCGACCCCGACACTGTGGGTATGGTTGACGGCTTTCTGTGCGACGCGGATGACTTCGTCGAGACTCCCTCCTGCCGCTGCCTTTGCTCCGCCGATCTTCCACATGAAGATTTCACCCGCGCCGCCACGGCGCTTTTCGCGCTGATCCGCCGGAGAAGAAGCGACATCGTCATTTGCGACAACGGTTTTTACAGTCAGGCCGACTTTCTCTGCCATACGGATTGCCAATTTGACATTCATGTTGTCGCCGGAATAATTGCCGAAAAGGCAGGCCACGCCTCCACCCTGATCGGTTGCCTTGAATGCGTCGAAGAACGATTTGGCTGTGGGGGAAGTAAAGATTTCGCCCACGGCCGCCGCATCGACCAACCCGCGTCCGACATATCCGACAAAAGCGGGTTTGTGTCCCGAACCGCCCCCAGTCACCACACCAACCTTGCCGGCTGCTGCCTTGCGGGCCTGGACCACACGCGGGTTTCCCGTGGCCATGGCGATATCCGCGTGATTCTTCAGAAACCCTTGCAGCATCTCATCCACGACATCATCCGGATTGTTCAGGATTCGTTGCATTGTTTTGTCCCTCCATCAAATTCACAGTCTCATGAATCTGTATTCACACCTCTTCTCAGGTGGATTGACTCATATTTCCGCAGGCTTTATGGTCTATCTGCAGCGTTTTCATAAAAGCGAATCCGTTCAACTTTCTCTGCTGAATTGCCTCCGGAGAATTCACTGGCCAACCAGACGTTGACGAGCATCTTGGCCAATTCCAAGCCGACAATCCGCGCACCCAGGCACATCACCTGTGCGTCATTGCTTTTACGTGCCCGTTCGGCCGAATAGACATCGTGACAAACTGCCGCACGGATGCCTTTGCATTTATTGGCCGTGATGGACATCCCGATACCGGTTCCGCAGATCAGGATGCCCCGATCCACTTCGCCGCTCTGAATCCTTTCACAGGCTGCCACAGCAATATCCGGATAGAGCACCGGATCCGCATGATGGACACCCACATCCAGGCAGGTGATACCCATATCCTCCAGGTGTTTTTTCATCGCTTCCTTAAACTCAAAGGCAGCTTCGTCACATCCGATGACGATTTTCATGTTGGCCTCCCTTACACTTTGAATGCGTTGACTGAACCTTTTGGTTTGCAGAATCCATAACGCATTCACAGGTTCCGACGGTCATTGGGTCCGCAGCCTATAAGCCTGCACAGCAAATGTGCTGATGCATCTGGTCATCACAGTATCATAAGCAGATTGTGCCAGTCAACACGACAGCATTGCATTCGGCGCGAAGACGCCTTATGCTGTAGACATTGGTGCGGGTCGAACCTGCGGTGTGGCGACAGGCCCTGTCATCAATGGGAAAGGTTGTGCGTGGCTGATGATAAACCTCTGTCTTGAGGATCTGGAAAGAAGAATCGATGAAGAAACGGAACGCAATCTCATGAAAAGCTGGCAATGTTTTTCCGGGACCGGCAATAAGGAGGGTCCGTTTACGCCAAAACGGGCTTCAAAAAGCCCGTCAGGAATCCTTTGGCCTGCAATCGGCATCAACACTGCCATATCGGACATTGACAAGATGGTTCTCCATCAATACGCGGGTTGTTCCGCCTCGCTGGAAGAAGGCCGCGGAGACTTGCTTTGTGTCCGGGCCAATTATGGAACCGGCATCCTCCCCTCCCTCTTTGGAGCGGAGATCTACATGATGGAGGACAGACACAATACCTTGCCCACGTCAAAGCCCCTCCCCGGAGGGATTGCGGCACTCAAGCGCCTGCTGGACAAAGGCGTACCGGATGTTTTCGCCGGATATGGTGAAATAGTATTCAAGGTTGGCGAGAGATTCAAGACCCTCTCGCAGCAATATCCGAAAATTGCCCGCCACGTCCATGCCTACCACCCCGACCTGCAAGGCCCGCTGGATGTCTGCGAACTCCTTGTCGGCAGCGACCTCTTCCTGATGGTCGTTGATGAACCGGAACTTGTGAAAGAACTGCTGGCACTGGTCACGGAAACATATCTCCGGTTCATGCGGGAATGGCTGAAAATATGGCCCTTCACGGGTGACAGCACGGTTCACTGGGGATTGCACCACAAAGGCCATGTCATGCTGCGAAATGATTCCATGATGAACTTCTCTCCCGCCATGTATGAAGAATTTGTGATGCCCTTTGACAGGAAGATTCTTGATGCGTTTGGAGGTGGAGCCATCCATTTTTGCGGACGCGGTGATCACTACATCGGCTTGGCGGCAGAAATACCCGGTGTCCATGCAGTCAACATGTCGCAGCCCGAATACAACAAACAGGATGTGATATTCCGTCATACCGTCGAAAAGGGCATTCGTCTCCTGGGTTACAACCAACTGGCTGTGCCGGGCGCATTGGACAGCCTGGGAAAACTCAAAAACGCCATCCATTGCCCGGCACTTCAATAGTAATCCCAGCAGGCCAATCCTAAGCCCGGCACTCCAATATTTAACCCGGCAGGCCAATCCTGGTTCGGACACCCCATTCTTCATCACGGTACCCGAATCCTTATATGGGAACCCCGTTCCTAGTGAATATGAGCCGGATCCATCCAGAACGTTTCCCACAAATGGCCGTCCAAATCCGCAAAACTCCTGCTGTACATGAACCCCAGATCACTCGGGTCATATCCATGTTTTGCTCCGGCGGCAATAGCCTTGTCATACATGGCATCGACCGCCTCACGCGTTTCCGCTGTCAAGGCAATAATCGATTCGTTGGATTGCTCCGTATCGGTGATCGGCTTTTGGGTAAACCCTTTGAAAAATTCTTCCAGCAGCATCATCACATAGATATCCTCGCCGATGACAAGGCAGGCGGCGTTTTCATCTGTAAACTGGGCATTGAACCCGAATCCAAGCTGGCTGAAAAACTCCTTGGTTCGATTCAGATCCTTTACGGGTAGGTTGACAAATATCTTCGTATTCATAAAATCCTCCTAATCGTGATCCCGGGTGTGCTTCATTGATAAGCATTTGCCTGCCCATGGAACAAGCACAACCATGGATTCCATACGGTCGATTCAACGGTATGGTTCATATTTACCCGGTTTCATGACATGCAATTGGATTTTAAGAATAATGTTTTGATTCACGCTTCATGCGCCATTCCTCTTCCAGAATGCCCATGCGCATATCGGAAGCCCATTGCCCTTCAATCAGGGCATCCTCCCGATCCACGCCTTCTTCCCGGAAGCCGCATTTTTTATAACAGGCAATAGCCCTCTGATTATATGTCAACACATTCAAATCCACCCGGTGAAGTTTCAGTTCCTGAAACGCAAATCGCAATACCAGGCGGGTCACTTCCGTTCCCAATCCCTGCCCGTACAAAGCGGAATCAAAGAGGGCAACGGCATATCGCGCACGGTTGTCGCATTCCGTGAGGGTGAGTCTTGCCACACCGATGCAGTGCCCATTCAAATCGATGATCCATTCATAGGGAACTGTAAGTATGTGTGCGAACCAATCTTCACCGGCCGCCTCGTCAAAGGGTGGAATGCTGCAGGTATCGCCCCCGCACATGCGGACAAATTCGACCTGCCGCCCGATTCGGATGCGATCCGCAATATCGCTGCGTTTGGGTCTCCGCAAAGTGATGCGATCTCCGGAAAGCATAGGGGCGATGTTATGGGTTGTCACGGCAACTTCGACTGTTTCGGCGGAATGTGCTGCATTCATGCACTCAGTGGCCTTTTTGGCAGGTCCAGGCTCAACAGCCCGGTACAATGTGACTCCCTCATCATCCTTGACTGTGTCCCTGCACAGGATGCCCGCTCCTCCTGCGTCAAGCACATCCAGTGCCGGCTGCAAATCCACGGTTTTCACGAAGAAATAGTCGGTATCGTAAGTGGATACGGCAAACAGGCTGATGCCCGCATCGGCCATGGTCCCGCCGACCGCTCCGAGGATACCTGTCAGTGAAAAATCCAAGGTGCCGGCCACCCTGAACCCGCGCCAATCGCGTCCGCATGCCACTTGCTGTGGAATGTCCGCGGCATCGCACACCACCGACACTTCATCCGTCGTTCGCGTCATACTGTGCCACCGGCTCTGCAGTGCCCATTCGGGCATGTCTGCTTCCGCATCCAGCCGGCAGATGCCAAAGAGTGTGTCCAGCACATGGAATTTCAGCTTTGAGAGGATTTCGCTTCTGTTCAACACCTGTCACCTCGCGCGCAGGCGTTTCCAGTCGATGCAGCCATTCTCCCGGAAAGGCATGCCTTCCGATTCCAGCCGATGCCGCTGCACGCCTGCTCCAAAAACTTCCGGTGGAGACATCTCACCCTTCGCATTCACCACACGATGACAGGGAAGACACATGAATTCCGGTGCCATGGCCATGGCCCGTCCGACGTGGCGGGATCGGTTGGGCTCCCCCAGGAGCAGGGCGATCTGGCCGTAGGTCAGCACCTTCCCTGGCGGAATGGTCGCAACCAATGTGTAAACACGTTTTTCGAATTCAGTCATGCCATTCATGCCAAACTTGGAATATCCACCAGGATATCCGCATCCTCGCAGTACCTGATGTTTTCAAACCCGAAACCGAAAAGATTCAGAAATTCCCTGCGATACCCTTCCATGTCGGAAAAGGAGGCCACATTTTGCGTATCCATTTTTTCCCACAGCATGGATACGGATTCCTGCACATCGTTGCGCATCTCCCAATCGTCGACACGAATCCTGCCCTGGCCATCCGTCTCCATGCCTGCGTTATACAGCCTTTCTGAAAACAAGCGTGCCATCTGTTCGATGCAGCCCTCATGCAATCCTTTGTCTTTCATCACCTTATAAAGAATGGAGATATAGAGGGGTACGACAGGAATCGCTGAACTGGATTGGGTGACCAGTGCCTTGTTGACGGATATGAATGCACGGCCATACAAAGGAGCCAGCAGGTTCCGGATGGCTGCGGCGGTTTCTTCCAGATGGTTCTTCGCATAGCCAATCGTACCATCCCGATAGACCGCATGGGTTACCGCCGGCCCGATATAGGAATAGGCAATGGCCGTGACCCCTTGCGCAAGCACGTCGGCATCCCGGAGTGCCGTCATCCACATGCTCCAGTCTTCTCCGCCCATGACGGCGACCGTCTGTTGGACTTCATCCTCTTCGGCCGGCTTGATGGTGATTTCGGAAACTATGCCCGTCTGGAAATCCACTGTCTTGTTCGTATATGGTTTTCCGATCGGCTTTATCACGGAGGTGAGGGCTTCTCCCGTGATAGGATGCGTGCGCCTTGGTGAGGCAAGGCTATAAATGACGAGGTCCACCTTGCCCATGTCCGATTTGATGATCCCGATGGTCTTTTCCTTGACGGACTCCGAAAATGCGTCCCCGTTGACAGACCGGGCATACATTCCCGCTTCGTGTGCTTGTTTCTCGAAAGCGGCCGTATTGTACCATCCGGCTGATGCTGTCCTGGTTTCGGTCGGAGGCCTTTCAAAAAACACCCCGAGTGTAGCCGCACCGGAACCGAACGCCGCGACAATGCGGGAGGCCAGCCCGTAACCGGTGGATGAACCAATCACCAGCACCTTCCTGGGACCCTCCACTTTCGGCAGGCTGCTTACATATCCGATCTGGCGGCGCACCGCTTCCGCGCATCCCGAAGGGTGCGCCGTGGTACAGATGAATCCCCTGATTTTTGGCTCGATAACCATATGGCACCCCGTCTATCCTGATTTTGTCACCTATAATCGTACGGCATCCCTGTGAAGCATCTCTAGTCTACCATATCTTGACCGGCCAGACATCCGTCCGGAAGCCACAGCGGTCATGTTTCCCCATCATGCCCGTCTTCCCAGCCGGATTCCGGCATCGGCTCCTGGATGTAGGCAGCCAGCAGCTTCAGTGTATTCTCCACCCCTTCCCGATGTGTACGTTCATAACCGTGCGATGCATATACGCCTGGACCGACGAGTCCGTGCAGGGGGATGGCACAAAGTCTGACAATCTGTTCGACCGCGTGGTTGATATGGGCTTTTCCGACTTTCATAAGCATCTCCTCTATTTCAAAAATGAAAATCCACTGTCTCCAGGACAATCTGCATCATATCGGGTTTGCGGAAATCTTCAGAGCCGGCATGTTCCGTCCCTGCCGGGGCATCATCAGGTATCATGGAATGGAGCGGGCTGGTTGCAGCAGCTTACCCGATATGACCTGCCGGTCAAAGAATAAGAAAATGCAGAACACGGGCACTCCAGTCTTGAAAGGAATCTCCATGATTCGTGGAAACCCGGCCAAACCAGAAAAAGACATTGTGAAAACTGAAATCCCCGGTGGACTTCACAGGGTCATAAAACGGGAACTCCCCGCTGTTGCAGATGTACTCGCGGATGCGTTCCGAAATGATCCATTCAACCGCTATCTTTTCCCGGATGCCGATGCCAGGCACAAAGCTTTTCGCATCATCTACGGGACTATGCTGAATCTGATGTACTATACCAGCGAGATACTTGCCACGTCGGAAAAACTGGAAGGCGTGCTTGTGATGGGCCTGTCGCGGAAAAAGGGTGATAGAGGAACAGATGCCTCACGCAACGGCTCACGAAAGTTCTTCGGCATTTTTCGGGGTGTCCTGAAAGCATTGGCCATGCCGTTCCGGATCGCACGCATCACGAAAATCGGTGAATTGCTGCGCCGCTCCAGGAAGGTTCGCTGGTCATACAAAAAACTTCATGACAGTTACAAACGATATGAACCGGATCTGCCATACCTTTCCCTTGACTTTATCGCAGTACGGCCGGAATTGCAGGGAAAGGGCTCGATGGGGCGCATGATGCGGCCGTTGCTTGAAGCGGCGCGCACTCAAGGGCGCATCGTGGTCCTCAACACGGAAACGCCAGATAATATTCCCATCTATGAACACTACGGCTTCACAGTCGATGAGCGAATCGAAGTTTTTCCCGAAACGCTTGAATACAAGGTGATGTCATGGCGGCCAAAAGCCTGACTGCCTGTTGACTGCCTGAAAGCCCTATCCGAACACTTTCCGGATCAAATCTGCCACAGCGTCCTCTCCGTGATCCGAGACCACGATGTCCGCCAAAGCCAGAATGTCAGGATGCGCATTTTTGGGAGCTGCAGATATGCCGGCCGCACGGAGCATCTCGGCATCATTTTCGTAGTCCCCGATGGCGATGGTCTTCTCAATCGGTATCCCCAGATGCTGGTGAAGCCATTCCAGCGCCATTCCCTTGGAAATGCCCTTGGGCAGCAATTCCAGGCAATTGTCCGAAGTCAGCACCATTTCAGATCTGTCTGCCATGGAATGAGCGCTCAGAAATGACCGAAGTTCCACCAAACGCAATTCCGCTGAAATGAAAATCAGCTTGAACACGTCATCATGCACATCTGCAATCTTTGTCCTGGCAAAATGGGGCTGCTCTTCCACAGGCAGGCCATCCACCCATTCACCCCCCGAAAGGACGGCGATGCGATCCCTCTCGAAGGCCATCACCGTGATGTCCGGAAAAAGGGCCATCACGTCCACGAGGCATTCCTCCACTTCAGAACGCTGGAAACAGCGGGATTGCAGGAACTCCTGCTTTTGAAAATCATATACAGCACCACCGTTGTAAATAATGGCTGGGCAGTTGATTGGCAAATCATGGACTTGCGTCCATGCGGAATAGTGGGTGCGCCCAGTCGCGATCGAAAAAAGACCTCCGCCCTGCACGAATGCCAAAATAGCCGCTCGGTTCCCTTCGGAAACCGTACCGTCCGGAGAGAGCAGTGTACCGTCCATATCACTCAAAAGCAGGTAACCATCATACTTCCCCAAAATTTCAACCCTTCCTGTTCCCTCATATTGCATCGGCCCGCCTATTGAGGCGATACTGCATTCTCTTGTCTCCAGTGCTTTGGCATACCTTCAACATGCAGGATGTCAGAGACATCCTGCATGAAAAATCACAAAAGTGAGTTTTTACACCAGAATCAATACTTCGTATCGAACTGCCAGGGCTTGCCCCCGGCGATGGCACCGCCATCGACATTGATCAGAGCACCGGTCATGTAGTTGGATGCGCCGGATGCAAGAAGGACCGTAATGCCGACAAGTTCAGCCGGGAGCCCGGGACGCTCAGCCGAAATGCGTTCCCGTAGATAACCGGCCCTGTGCTCGTTGGCCCAGGTGATGGCCGTCAGCGGGGTCAGGATGTGACCCGGCGCAATCGCATTGGCCTGGATGTTGAACTTCGCCCATTCGATGGCCATGGAGCGGGTGAGTGCGGCAACTGCGCTTTTGGTGGCACCATACACCGATACTCCTCCAAGCATGGATGTCGAATTATAGGACGCCATGTTGATGATCTTCCCCCCGGTTTTCATCATGCTTTCCCTGACGACAGCCTGGGTCAGAAAGTACAGGCCTTTCAGGTTGACGCCCATAATCCGGTCATAGGTCGCTTCTTCCACATCCAGAAACCCTTCGCGCTTGTTGATGCCGGCACAGTTGATCAGCACATCGATGCGCCCATGCCGGAAAAGGATGTCATGGACGCATTGACTGATGGAATCCAAATCGGAGATGTCGAGGACGTACCCGGCATGACCTCCGCCTCCCAGTTCATCCGCCAACGCCTGCAGTGGCGGCATGGCCAAATCGGCAAGCGCCAATTCCGCCCCGACCCCTGCCAGACCCCTGGCCAATTCGCTTCCGATTCCACCAGCCGAGCCGGTCAGCAAAACAACCTTGCCCTGCAGGGAGAAAAGCTTCTCCAGGTTTTCCGATATGCTCATATCATTTTCCTCCAGTCGTCTGAAAACCCGATGAATCATCGTAGAGTATGTCACGGAAAACCTTACTGCAGTTCGCTTTGGCGGGTTGCTGCAGTATAATCGCACTTACCCTTTCGATCGAATCTCAATCCCGGCCAGCTTTTCATAGAAATGCGCAATGGCCGAATGGTCGCTCTGCCCTTCCCCATTGTCATGAAGGTGCTGCAGCATCTTCAGCGCCTCCTGCGTCAGGATGGAAGGCGCGTCGATCGCCTCGGCCGTATCCATGGCATTGGTCAGGTCCTTGATGTGCAGGTCGACCTTGAAACCGGGTTTGGCATTGCCTGAAAGCATCATCGGCACCTTTGCGTTCATGACCGTGCTGCCGGCCAGGCCACCCTTGATGGCTTCAAAGACGAGTTGCGGATCAACCCCCGCTTTTGTCGCAAGCGTGAATGCTTCCGAAACAGCGGCGATATTGACGGCGACAATGATCTGGTTCGCCAGCTTCGTGATGTTCCCGGCACCGATGCCGCCGACAAGGACTGCGGACGCGCCCAGGCAGTCCAGAATGGGCTTTGCCTCGGCGAAGTCTTCCGCAGTGCCGCCGCACATGATGGACAGCGTTCCGTCAATTGCCTTGGGCTCGCCGCCGCTGACAGGCGCATCCATCATGCGGATGCCCTTTTCCTTCAACTTTGCCGCGATCTTCTGAGCAGCCAGGGGTGCGATGGAAGACATGTCGATGAGCAGTGTGCCCGGTTTGGCATGATCTGCGATTCCACCCGATCCCAATGCGACATCTTCCACCTGCGGGGAGTTCGGGAGCATGGTGATGAGGGTGTCCGCCGCCTGCACAACCTCGGAAACGGAGGCAGCCGCTTCAGCACCATTCGACACTACATCCGAAACGGCTTCTCCGCTGAGATCGAATACAATCAGGGGGTACCCTTTTTTCAGAAGATTTTTCGCCATGGGATGACCCATGATACCAAGTCCGATGAAACCGATTTTCTTCATTGCCCGATCCCCCGTTCATGCAACGTGCGAACCGCTTCCGCAATCGCAGCCGCATTCAGTCCGTAATGGTCCAGAAGTTCCCGATATCCTTGAGCGGATGTTCCGAACTGATCCTTGATTCCCAGAAGCTTCGAAGGAAGCGTGCAATGCCCGGAAAGCGCCTCCAGAATGGCACTGCCCATGCCCCCCGTCATGCTGTGCTCTTCCGCGGTCACAAAGGCCCTGCTGCCTTCGAGCGCCGAAAGCAAACTCACCACGTTGAGCGGCTTGATCGTAGGGACGTTGAATACGCTGAGGCTGATGCCCTCTTCCGCAAGCATTGCAGCTGCAGAAAGACCGACGGATACCATGACGCCTGTCGCGAACAGCGTGATGTCGCCATCTTTTTTGACCGGATAAACATCGCCGACGGCGAATGGCTGTCCTCTTTCCGTCAGAATCGGCAAGTCATTCCGGTTGACCCGCAGATAGCAGGGACCCTCGATTTTCATCATGGCTTCCATGATTTTTTCCGTTTCAAGGGCATCGACAGGGGAGAATACGTTCATATTCGGCAGAACCCGCATCAGTGTGATGTCATCGATGCTCTGGTGTGTGGATCCGTCTCCGAAATCGGACAGGCCGGCACTTGAACCGCAGATTTTCACGTTCAGATGAGGGATGCAGACACTGGTGCGGATTTGGTCATAAGCGCGCCCCGTTGCAAAAACGGCAAATGAACTGGCAAACGGAATCTTCCCGGTTAGGGCCAATCCCGCAGCCGTAGAGATCATGCTGGCTTCCGCGATCCCCATTTCAAAGTAGCGCTGCGGGTATCGATCCTGAAACAGGATGCTCATGGTGGACTTGCCGAGATCGGCCTCCAAAACGACAATCTTTTCGTTTTCAGCACCCATTTTTACAAGCATTTCTCCATATGCCTTGCGTTGATTCAGATTTTGCATCCGGATACCCCCCTCATCGGTCCATGCGGCTGAATCGGACCCTGCAGCATCAAATGTCGCATGCGAACGCCTCTTTCTTCGCATCCAGCAGCCGCACAGCCAGATTGTACTGTTCTTCCGTCATGCTGCCGTTGTGGAACGCGGCAGTGTCTTCCGCAAAAGGGATGCCCTTGCCCTTGACGGTATGCGCGACAATGGCCGTCGGTACTCCCTTGATCTGCTCCGCATTGTCGAGAGCTTCACAGATTTGCCTTGCGTCATGGCCATCTGTCTCTAGAACCTTCCACCCGAATGCTTCCCATTTACAAGCCATCGGATTGGAATTGAAGCGCTTTTCAACCCTATCGGTCGCCTGAATCCTATTATAGTCCACAAAGACGACCAGGTTGTCCAGCTTGAAGTTGGAAGCGGCCATGGCGGCTTCCCATATCTGGCCTTCCGCGATTTCACCATCTCCGACAACGCAGTAGATTCGGCTTCCATAGCCGTCCAGCCGCAATCCGAGCGCCATGCCGACAGCTATGGACAAGCCTTGTCCGAGTGAGCCGGTGTTTGCTTCAATTCCCGGCGTCAGTCGCAGATCGGGATGTCCCTGCAGCATGGCGCCAAGCGTCTTCACTTTCGAGAGTTCCGAGAGCGGGAAATATCCGAATTCAGCCAATGCGGCATATTGGGCCAACGCGGCATGGCCCTTGCTCATGACAAACCGGTCACGGGTGGGACAAGCCGGCGCTTTCGGATCATGCCGCATCTTGTACCCGTACAGGGCCGCCAATATTTCCGCAACGGACATGGAACCTCCGATATGGCCTATTTTTCCGATGCCGATCATTTCTATCACCCGGCTTCGAATCTTCCATGCCAGCAAGTCCATGGCCAGGATCTGTTCGTTTGAGATCATGTGAATACCCCCATCATGACTGGATTATGGAACTTGAACTTCTGCTTTTGAGACGTCCTAAGGGGCAGGAGGCACTGATGCGGTGGGAGATGCTGCTGCTGCAGGTGCTGCAATTGCCTCCGGACTGGCCAACGCAACCGGAACAGCCGATGCCTCCGGACTGGCCGATCCATCCGGGGATGCAGTTGGCTCAGGATTGGCCGGTGCATCCGGGGATGCAGATTCTGAGGCAGCCGGAGAAGCACTGGGACTCGCGGCCGGATCTGGAATACCAACCCCACCCTCCGTCGTTGCAGCAGCGGAATCCGGCTTTGCTTTCGGCGGCTTCACAGCAGACGGCTTGCTTTGGCCGGTGCCAGATTCAGCACCGGTTTTGGCATTTTTCACACCGGGAGCGAGTACGAACTGCTCAGACCCGAATATTTTCTGATACATGGTTTCAAGAACGACAGACTCGGTGACAAACTTCTTCGCAATCAAATTCGAGCCCAATTGCGCATAATCCCCGATCTTCGTAGCTCCGGTCAAACTGGTCTCCATGAATTCCGTATACCGGTTTGCCAGACTGATGATTTTTCCCATCTTGCCCAACGTCAGGTTCTGTTCCATGAACGCCTTCACGAAGATGTTCTGGTTCTCCTTGCGGCCGAGATCGCCGATTTCAAACCATTTCCCGCTTCCGTTGTACCCTTTTCGAAACCGGACGAATCCTTCCGCATTGTAACCGTCCAGCAATTGCATACCCGCCTTGAGGTCGATTTTCAAATCCTGTATGGGATCGCTGTAGCGCATGGAATATGGAATATCCACCCGCACCCCGCCGAATTCGTCAACAATTTTCTTGAAACTTTCGGGATAAATATAGATGAAATCGTCTATCGAGAGAGAGAACATCTCCTCAACAAGATCCGCGGTAAAGTCATAATCCGGGGAACCGAAACGGGAACTGCCTTCCCGGTATTTGATGAGCTTGCCGAGTTTATGAGCGGCGTTGATTTTTCTCAATGCCGGGTCG
>JANYKF010000053.1 GCA_025361665.1 Clostridiaceae bacterium | reverse complement strand
GCCGAGAGGAAGATCATGCCATCAGCTATATTGTACGCTCCCATTATCATATTCCCAACATTTTTCACCAAAGAAACTGGTCCAGTTGTTCGGAAGTTTACTTGGTTTTCCAAGTTCGCCTGGGTTCTCGGACTTATCGCGTTTTCCGGGCTTGCCTGGGTTCTCGGGCTTATCGCGTTTTCCGGACTTGCCTGGTCTCCAGATATAGTAATCCCGATAAGGGCTTTGCTTATCCCGGCTTTTTTGAAACCATTCGTGCTCATCCGAAGTGTGGTTGATGACCAAATCCATGATAACCCGGATATCGTGCCGGCCAGCTTCATCAATGAGCCGCTCCATGTCGGCCATGGTCCCGTATTCCGGGTTGATGTCCCGATAGTTGCTGATATCATAGCCGTTGTCCGCATTGGGGCTGCAGTAAACCGGGCTGAGCCACAACACGCCCACTCCCAGGTCCTTCAGCTCATCAAGGCGGGAGATGATGCCCGGGATATCCCCGATGCCATCCCCATTGGAATCCTGGAAGCTGCGTGGATAAATCTGGTAAACAACGCGTTCCTGCCACCATTTTGCCATGCGTCCCATCCTTTTACACACAGGTTATCGGTACTATGACATAGATATCCGAAAAACACACTATCATGATGAGTACTACCCTGTAAATGTGTGATTGTATCTTCGGGTTGACAAAGGTGAAGAACGGGAGCGTACAATATAGCTGATGGCATGATCTTCCTCTCGGCGGGGCCGCAATCCTGCCCTGCCTGCATGAATGGTGCAAAAGCGGAAGAAGCCTGGATGAAGCGCTTTGCCTCGGCTGGATTGACGGGCATATCAAGGGGATTGACGATACCTGCTACAGGAAGTATTTCGCACCGCGCAGAAAAGGGAGCCCATGGTCTGAAAAAAACCGGAAAGCCGTCGAACGCCTGACCATGGAAGGACGGATGACGGAAAAAGGAATTTCCGTCATGCTGCGCGCCAAATCAGACGGCACATGGGACGCGGTTCAGAGCAGAAGCCTTCCGCCTGAAGACTTTGCGGCATTCGAACAGGCAATCTCTGCAAATCCAGAAGCAACGGCAAACTACACCCGCATGCCCCGGTCAGTGAGAATGCAGTTTGTCGGCCTCTACAAAGATGCAAAAAAGGATGAAACCCGCATCCGGTGCCTGGCAAAACTGATTGGCCTGCTGGAACAGAACAAAAGGTCAATATGAGGTATGACTGATGAATCAACCAAACCAAAAGCGGAAAGGAAAAACATGAAAACATTCCCGCGAATCCTCCTCACGATAGTCGCTACATTGGCAATCCTGATGTTCGGGCTGTATGCCCTCATCTTCACCTCGCTGGGGGGAATGCCGGCATTTTATACTCTTTTCCTGCTGGTCCTGGTTCCGGGCCTGCTCATCCTGGCTGTTCTCTGGATATTCAGCCTGGCCGGCAGGAAACTCCGGAAGCTGGTTACATTGGCTTTCCTCGGGATCATGTTCCTTTCCGCAGCCGGATACCATTCCGTGAATGCCTGGTTCGCAAGCATCCCTACCGTCAATGATCAGGGTGTGACCCTGGAAGAATACAGGCCTTTCGCAAAAGACTCGCGTGCTGTTCGCCTGGATGAAACCTCCAGCCTGAAGATCGTGTCCGAACTGCCCAGACTCGATGGTGCCACCGCTTTGTATCCACTATATGCCGCCTTCGTTCAGGCTGTGTATCCCGAGAAGGAATACAGCCTCCAGGAAGGCGAGGTTCTCTGCAATACGACTGCCGGTGCCTATGAAAATCTACTGAATGGAGCGGCGGACATCATTTTCCGTACTCGTCCTTCGAAGGAACAGCTTGCTGCTGCCAGGGAAAAGGGATTGGAGATGAAGCTGACCCCAATCGGACGTGAGGCCTTTGTATTTTTTGTCAACAGCAAGAATCCGATCATGGGACTGACGACCAGCCAAATCAAAGACATTTATTCCGGAAAAATAACAAACTGGAAGGATGCCGGGGGAAAGAACCAGCCCATCAAGTCGTT
>JANYKF010000050.1 GCA_025361665.1 Clostridiaceae bacterium | reverse complement strand
AACGGAACGGTGCCGAGGCGGCCGCGGTCATCTTTTCGATAAATTCATAGGCTTCCCCGCACCCCACGAGCAGGGTGTCCTCATCCTCCTTCATCTCGGCAAAACGGTCCCATCGCAGCGCGTCAACCAGGTGTGCCAGCGTCTGGATACAAGGAATCATCTCGATGCCGAAAATATCGGCGTAATCATCGCAAGCCTTGAGTTCCTCCTGTGAATACCTGCCCCGCATGTATCCGAAATAGGGCTCGCCTTCCACCTCATAATTGTCTTCCGTGTATATCATCAGCATGTTCAGACCCATCAGCGCCATGCGCAGGAGGACGTTCCTCAGGTTCGGCACCGTGATGACGGCATTCCCCTGGGATACATCGAACATCGCGCCGTTCGTCTTGAATTGCGGTTCTTCAAGGATTTCGAACACCTGCCGCTCCCCGAGGGCTTCCACAAGCAACCCGAGCGCTCTGAAGAAATGGATCTTCTCCGAATAGGTGATGCTCGAGATGCCTGTCATGCCTGAAACATGAATGGGAACACCCGGCTCCTTCCACACATGCACGGGAAGACCACCCGCAGAAACCCTTTCGAAACCAAGCTCACAGGCAAAAATATCGATCCCTGCGCTCAAATCCGACACATCGCCGATAAACCTCAGTTGGAATGCAGCCATATGAATCCCCCCTTGGCGTTCGCTTCATAGGCTGCTTCAACCACCCGCTGGACCTGAAGAGCCTCTTCGATGGTCACGGCGACTGGGTCTCCGTGAAGGATGGCGTTGCTGAAGGATTCGATTTCCCTGGCATACAGGTTTCCGAAGACTGCCTCCACCTGCATGGGGAAAACCTCGTTCCGGTTCTGCTGCGCATCATATTCCGCCCCGGTGTCGCTGAGAACAACTTCCAGCGTGCCACCCTCAACCTGGCTGATGGTGCCTTCAGCCAGCATGCTGCCGCCCGTTCCGTAAATTTCCATGCGGCACCGGGCAGCCGCATCCGGGATATTGAAGAAAGCATCCACGGTCGCATAGGCGCCGTTCCCGAGTTCCATCAGAATGGAAGAGGAATCCTCCACTTCATAGTTGAATTCCTTCGTTCCTGTCAGGCCTGTGACCTTTTGCGCCGTGTTGCCGGTGATGTACTGGAGGAGGTCGATGCAATGAACACCCATGTCCATCAGGGCGCCGCCACCGGAAGTTTCCCGCTGTTGCCGCCATGCGCCCGGGATGTCAGGATACCAGCACGTCAGCTGTGCCCGGCAGGAGACGATTCGGCCAAGCCTTCCGCCCTCCACGATTTCCTTCATCTTTTGATGATAGGGATGAAAGCGCATCATCAGCCCGACGGAAACCTGTATGCCTTCTTCCCGGCAAACCCGCGCAACCTCCAGGCCTTCCGCGGAGGTCATGGCCACCGGCTTTTCAAGCAGGATGTGTTTTTTTGCCCTTGCGGCCTTGATGGCCTGCTCTTTGTGGAAAAACACGGGCGTGGCGATATAGACGGCATCCACCTCCGGGTCCTCCAGCAGCGCGTCCACACTGTCATAAGCCCGCTTTGCTCCATGCTTTGCGCAAAGCCTTTCCGCAAACGCCATATCGACTTCCATGACCGCCACAAGTTCGGCGCTGCCAGCCAGTAAAAGGCCGGGAATGGTTCTGCGGTCTGCGATGCCGCCTGCTCCGATGACACCCCATTTTACCTTGTCCATGCAATCTCCACCCATCACAGTATGGAATCGGAGAGCTCGAACATGCGTCCGGCTACATACAGGACAATGCCCTGTATGGACTCCTCGATGCCGATGTCAACTTTCTGATACTTGATGCCCTTCATCAACTCTTCATTTGCCCTCTTGCCTGCTTCCGCCTTTGCGGTTTCTTCGATGAAACCGGATTTCAGGAGCACGTCTCCATTGATGATGATGCGTTGGGGATTGAACAGGTTGATGATATTGGCAATGCCCATGCCCAGGTATTCGCCGCATTCCTTCAATATGGCGCGAACATCCCCATCCCCTGAGGCATATGCATGCAAAACCGCATCATAAGACAGTTTCCCGTCACCATCCTTCATTTGTGCGGCAAGGATGGCGCAACGGCCCCGGGAGAGCTTCTCCCGGCAATTGCTGAGAACCGCATCCACCGAGCACATCAGCTCGAGGCAGCCCCTGTTGCCGCAGAAACAGGGTGGACCGTCCTTTTTCACGGTCGTATGTCCCAATTCACCGATGACCGCCTCGTTGATACGATGATCATAAAAGCTGATGATGCCAATTCCCATGGTCAGATCCAGGAAAATGACATTTCGATCGTTGTCCTCCACATGCTTGTTCAACGCCCATATGGCTTTGGTTTTGGAATTGTTCTGGATGAATACGGGAATCCGGAAAAGACTCTCAAACTGTTCCTTGATGGATAGCCCCTTCCACCGCAGGCTGCTGGAAAAAACAAACCTGCCTTCATCCTTCACAAGGCCGGAAACAGCGAGGCCCATCCCGATGACTCCATTCCTCTGAACCGTATCGCCTTCCAGCAGTAGGGTGATTTCCTTTTTGATGAGGCCCAGGATTTCGAAATCCAAGGTGCGCCTGTCGAACGCCAGATCCCTCATGACTAGAATATTCCCCGCCAGGTCTGTCAGCGCGATGTTCGCCTTGTCGATCTCCACATTGACAGCCACAATGCCGTGTGCTGAAGGATTGAACCGGATGAGCGTCGCCTTCCTGCCGACATCCCTGGAATCTATCGTGCCCATCCCGGCCACCAGGTCCCGCTCCAGCAGGTACGTGATGATGTTGGTGATGGAGGATGGGCTGAGACCGGTCATCCTGGCAATCTCCGGACGCGCGAGGGGTCCCTTCGAACGGATGGTTTCCAGCACTTTCAATCTGTTGATGCGCTGCATCAGCTGTACGTTCCCGACTTCATCGACTAACTTCATGGCACCCGCCTGCTCTCTGCCCGTTTGCACCGTCTGATGAGTCAAATCATTCATACACTGCATAAACATATTAATAGACACAAGGACCAAAGTCAAATGGAAATGGGATGATTCGAACGATTCGAAACTACTGCGCATTCGAAACTACTGCGCTCTGGAAGACAGGATGTACGGGGTATATAATGATGCCAGACTACACGCAAAGGAGAATGTCAATGTATAGACTGGGTATTCTTGGTTCGGACAACAGTCATGCGGAAATTTTCTCGAAACTCGTCAACCTTCCCGACGAAAAGACAGGGGTCCTTCCCTTCCCGGACATGAGCGTGACATGCATCTTCGGGCTGGACGAGGCGCGTACGCGGCAAGTGGCCGACAGCGGGAAAATCGGCTTCATCGCCAAAACACCGGAAGAAATGCTGGATAGGGTGGATGCCGTGATGGCTGTCTTCCGACATGGCGATCTGCACAGGCAATATGCGATGCCCTTCATCCGTGCCGGAATCCCCACCTGGGTGGATAAGCCTTTTGCCTTGAAAAACGAAGATGCCCGGGCCATGCTCGAGGAGGCGGCGAGCTGCGGAACCCTTCTGACGGGCGGCTCAACCTGCAGGCATACTGATGACGTTGCGGCCCTGAGGAATGCGTACAGGAACGGCAGCCGAGCGGGGCGAATCAGCGCGGCCGTGATGAATTTCCCGGCAACAGTCGAAAACGAATACGGGGGCATATATTTCTATGGCGCACATCTTGCCGAAATGGCCATGGAAGGATTCGGTTATGATGCGAAATCCGTTGTCGCTTCAGAAACAAAGGGAAATGTGACGGCCATTGTGAAATATGATGCG
>JANYKF010000032.1 GCA_025361665.1 Clostridiaceae bacterium | reverse complement strand
AAATACAGACAATGAATACAGACAATCAAATACAGACAATGAATACTGACAATCAAATACAGACAATGAATACTGACAATCAAATACAGACAATGAATACTGACAATCAAATACAGACAATGAATACTGACAATCAAATACAGACAATGAATACTGACAATCAAATCCCCGTCAGATCGGATTTGCGCCTTCCGCATACCATCCCAGAAGCTTCAT
Organism: Clostridiaceae bacterium; assembly: GCA_025361665.1. Taxonomy (GTDB): domain Bacteria; phylum Bacillota; class Clostridia; order DSM-8532; family DSM-8532; genus JAEWSN01. The sequence continues at coordinate 7,376 of JANYKF010000032.1, read as the reverse complement.
GTAAGGAAGGTCGTGATCCAGCATGTATAACGCTTTCAGCGCGTTCATGTTTTCAATGCGGCTCTCGAAATCCAGATAGAAACTGTATTCCCATGCACGGTTCGGGATGGGCCGCGACTGGATCTTCGCGACGTTCAGGCCAAAATCCGCCATTCGGGACAGGATCGAAGACAACGATCCGCTTTCGTGCGGCAGCGTGAATACCAGGCTGATGCGTGTCGCATCCATGGATATGGTCAATCCGCGCGTAACCGTCACAAACCGGGTCTGGTTCGTGTCCGCATCATCAATGCCTTCCTCGAGCACCACAAGGCCGTACAGCAGGGCTGCCTCGCGGGAACCGATGGCGGCCACCGACCTGTCATTCCGATGGGCCACGGACTCGGCCGCAACTGCCGTGCTTTCCATCGAAACAGTCTTCCATCCCCTTTCGGCAATTACGCCGGCGCATTGCGCGATGGGCTGCGGATGCGTCCAAACCTCGCGGATATCCGCGACGGATGAGCCGGGAATGCCCAGCAGCACATTTCGGATGGCCAGGGATGCGGCCCTCGCGAGGTGCAGGTCATTCCGCAGCAGGAGGTCGTAGACATCCGCGATCGTGCCCGCCGTTGAATTGTCGATGGGCAGGACGGCCGCATCGGCACCGCCTTCCATCACCATGCCGCATGCGATGGAGAAAGAATGCACGGGAAGCATCACGGCGTCCGGGTATTGCCGTAAAGCACTTCGGTGTGAATGGGACCCGGACTTCCCCAGAAAGGCGACAGAGCCGACCACCGGCACCCTGCAGATGGCAGCCTGAATCTGCCTGCCCAATTTCCAGGCATGATCCGCCATCCACCATTCGGTGAAAGCCTGTTCCCGAATCACTTCATTCAAGCGTCGGACGGCATTGGCCATATGGGGCTGCAAACCGGGTTGCGTGCAGGCCGGCGCTGAAAGCAGGCCGGGAACCACGTTCGGAATCCCTTCTCCTGCATGGGCCGCCAAAGTCCCGCGCAATTCGGCCAGATAGCGTTCCAGTGCAAGGATCAATTCCGACATGGACTACCTCGCTTGCATGAAAAGTCGAATATCGAATAGGCAGACGTAATCATGAATGCTTCCCATATGCATCACGTCTCATATCTCCCGGCCGACGGCGGCCGCGATCGATCTCAGATTCTTCATCAGCACGTCGAAAGCTTCCGGTGTCAAAGATTGCTGCCCATCGGACAACGCCTGCTTCGGGTCATTGTGCACCTCGATTTCAAGTCCATCCACGCCGATGGCCACCGCGGCTTTCGAGAGCGGCTCAACCATCCAGGCCAGCCCGGAGGCGTGGCTCGGATCGACGACGACGGGCAGATGCGAGAGCTTTTTCAGCATGGGCACCGCCGAGATGTCGAGGGTGTTCCGCATGGATGTCTCGAAGGTGCGGATGCCGCGCTCGCACAATATCACCTTTTCGTTTCCGCCGCTCATGATATACTCGGAAGCCATCAAAAGCTCCTCGACCGTATTGGCGAAACCGCGCTTGAGCAGGATGGTCTTGCCGGTGCGGCCGAGTTCCTTCAGCATCTCGAAATTCTGCATGTTTCGCGCACCTACCTGGATGATGTCCACATATTCATTGAACATGTCGAGATACGTCAGGTTGGTGATTTCCGAACAAATGGGCAGTCCGGTTTTCTCCCGCGCCTTCTTGAGAAACATGAGCCCTTCCGCCCGCAGTCCCTGAAAGGCATAGGGAGAGGTGCGCGGTTTGAAGGCGCCGCCACGGAGGGCCGTTGCCCCGCTGGCCTTCACCTGTTCCGCCAGCGCGACAATCTGTTCCTCCGATTCCACCGAACAGGGGCCGGCAATCACCAGGATGCGCTTTCCGCCAAACTTGTAACCGCCCACGTCAATGATCGAATCATCGGGGTGAAATTTCCGGTTTGCGCGTTTGTACGGCTCCGAGACCTTCATGACCCGTTCGACGCCTTCATGCATTTCCACGGAACTGATGTCAATGGAGGAGGTATCTCCCACAAGCCCGATGATGACCGTGCCTTCGCCATAGATCGGACTCGTCTTGACCGACTGGGTTTCCAGCCACGCACAGACTTCCTGGACCTTCTCCCGGCTGATGCCTTGCTTCAGAATGACAATCATATCATATCCCCTTTCTTACTGGAGTTCACCGATGTGTCACTGCCCGCTCATCGCAACTCACAGCTCGCAGCGGGTTTTGGACACATGCCAGGCAGTGAAGACATCCAGGGCCTTGATGGCAGAACGGATGTCCGAATAGACCGGCAATCCGTTTTCTTCCAGATAGCGCACCATTTCCTGATAATGGTTACCGGAATTGATGGATACCACCACCGGTTTCCCATGACTGCGAACCGTCTCGATCAGCAGCGTGGCCACCGCGTCCGGCTCCCTGCAGACGTCATCCGTGGTCTTCAGGTTCTCGATATGGGGAACCAGCGCCACAAACGCGCAATCCACGCCCGGATCCGACAGGATGGCGTCCAGGAAATCGGCGAACATCCTGTCATTCGTCATCGGCGTCACATCCAGAAACGAGGTTCCGACATCCACCAGTCCGTGCGTGTTGATTGCAGCAAGCCGCATGCGCGTTTCCGCTGACAGGGTTCCCGGCTGAAGAAACACGAGCGTGTCCGCCCCCATTGTCGCATCGAGGCCGGCATTCACCACCCCGCCGACCCGGTTTCCCTTCGGGATGAAATCCGCCTGCATGGCGAAGACTTTCATGTCGTTGTAGAAGTCCGTCAGCTCTTCGACCAAAATGATGCCGGCCTGGGTGCAGGCAGCACTGAACACGTCATAGCTACCCGACATGGAAGCCGTATGGGAGGCTGCCGCCTTCGCACCGGCTTCGGTCCGTCCTGCCTTGTAGACAATGATGGGCTTCCGGATGCGGCGGGCCGAGTCGAACATGCGCCGCCCTTCCTGAGCGTTCATTCCCTCGATGTACATGGCCATCAGACGGACAGTCGGATCCTCGGCGAAATGGTCCATCAGGTCGGGAATGTCCACGTCCACCTTGTTGCCGAAGCTGACAATCGTCTTGAAAATTGGAAGATTTTGGGTTCTTTCGATGGATGTGATGCCCATGGCGCCGCTCTGCGTGAACAGCGCGGTGTTGCTGTATGGCCCGTACCGCAGGCTCAGACGCTCCTCGCCGATGAACAGCGTGTTGATTCCGGCCCTTCCCGCTTCAGGGGCGAGAAACACGCCCATGCAGTTGGGTCCGACGAAACGGAGTCCCCGTGCCCGGTGCCGGCGGATCCCAAGGGCAAATTCCTGATAGCCGGATTCGGCCGGAAATCCCGAGATGAGGATGACAGCCTTGTTGTCCGGCACGGTTTCCAAGAAGGCCATGGTGTTTTTTGCCGGCGCGGCGTATACGACCAAGTCGTAATGGCCGGGGATCGATGAGAGGCTTGGATACAAAGGAAGGGTTTCATTGCCGATTTCGGCCGTTCCGCCTTTCGGGTTGACGCAATACAGGTCGTTTCGGCCAATATCCGCCAGGAGCTGGACCACGTTCCTTGCCAGGCTGTATCGGCCAGCGTCGCTTGATACGCCGGCAACCACGATTCCCTTTGGGGAAAAGAACCCGTCAAGCCCATCGTTTCCGGGAAGGGGCAGGCTCAGTTCCCTTTCTTCAGCCAAGGCAAACTCAATATAACCGTCTACCGCCACAAATCGGCCTGTCTCGGAAAAGACAAACGGGTTCACATCCATGGATCGGATGTGGTAACGGGGCGAGGATACCGCCGTAAAGGCGAAATGGCTGGCCAGAAGACCAATGGCATGCAAAGCTTCCGCGATTTTCCCGCAATAGTCTGTCTGGCCGAATTGCTCGAACTTGTGCCGGATTTTCGTGCCGTGCACCAGTGCCAGGGCCTCATCGGGCTTGATCGGCGCCACCAGCAGGTTGGCGGGGTCGTAGTGGCGCGCGAAGAATTCCGCGTCATCCCCGCCTTTCGAGAGCGTGAGAATGGGCCCGAATGCCGGATCCTCCTTCACCCCGATGAGGATTTCATTTCCAAGCGCCAATGTGAACGGTATGGTTTCGGCGATGAGAAACCCGTCAATCCTTGGTCGCTTGTCCCTGGAGAAATGGGAAAGCACTTCTTCCTTCATGTTGTGCAGCACAAAGCGCACGAACAGGGGATCCAGGCTTGCAATGCGCTTGACGCCGCCATATTTGGATTTATGCGCCATATCAGGGGAAACCACTTTGACCACCGCTCCGCCGTGGAAACGCTTGAGGAGTTTCTCATCCACCTCATGGATATCCCTCACGAAAGCATACTGGGGAACGGAAAGCCCAAGGGCTTCCAGCACGGCATAGACTTCAAACTCATACAACACGCGTCGTCCATCGGCAACTGCCGTTTCAAAGACATTCCCGATTGCCTCCGCGGTCTTTCTGTCCAATTCCATGTGCCCTCCTGCATTTCATGCTTGATTTTCCTGTAAACACTCGCTTCTGCGAGTTTTCATGCATGATTCCTTTGGAATCATGCATCTGCAACATTGTTTGTTTTCCGGTTCATTTTCTGAAGCGAGTCAGGCTTCGCTTTCACGGGAGGGTTCGTCTGTGTCGCCATATAGGGATTTCTTCTTTGCATGGCGCTTTTCCCACCGATCTTCCGCATACCTTGAGACCAGGTCGAGAAAACTCCCTGCCAGCGGGGAGGCCAGCTCAAACCGGAACAGGGACGGGACAGGTGCGCAGAGCGTATACAGCATGGCCTTTGCCACGCCGGCCGATACCGGCACGGCTGTCGGATCGTCCGGTTCGCACTGTTCGCAAAGAAACCCGCCATGACGGTGGCTGAAGCGGATTTGATCGATGGCGCTCGTGCCGCACTGCACGCAGCCGGTCAGATGCGGGGTGAGTCCGGATATCTGCAGCATTTTCAATTCAAAGATGCCAACCGCCAGATCCGGATCCATCGGCACCCTTGCACCCGGCATCAACCGGTGAAGGGCATGCAAGGTCAGTTCCAGCACTTCGGCCGCCGCTTCCGGCACCATCCCGGCATCAGCCGACATGGAAAGCAGCCGGACAGCCCGTTCATATCGTTCCGGTTCCAGGGCCAAATCGAAAAAGGAGGCAATCACTTCACCCTGGTTGAGGCTGTATCGCGAAGATCCTTGAAAGAGCACGTATTCGCCATACATCATCGGCTGTGTCGCGGCCGCAAAACGGTTCCCGTTCCGGGCGACCCCCCTCGCGGAGACGGAGATGACGCCCAAATCCGCGGAAAGCATCGTCAGGAGCCTGTCCTGGTCACCCACCGGCATCGCGCGCAGAACCAGGGCCTTCGTCTTGACAACCATCACTTGTACCCGAGTTCGTTGAGCACATTGTCATTGTCGCGCCAATCCTCGCGGACTTTCACCCAGACCCGGAGATAGACCTTGCGATCGACCAGTTTTTCAATGTCCGCACGGGCCAGCGATCCAATCCGTTTGAGCATGGACCCGCCCTTGCCGATGAGGATGCCTTTGTGTGAATCCTTTTCGCAATAGATGTTCGCATCGATTTCCAGCACATTGTTATTCGGATTCACTTTGTAGCTGAACACTTCGACCCCGGTGCCATGCGGTACTTCATCCGACATCAGCTGCAGGATTTTCTCGCGGATCATTTCCTGGACGAGGACGCGCTCAGGCTGGTCTGTGAGCGTATCCTCCGGGAAATACCTCTCCCCCTCCGGCAGCAGTTTCTCCACCTCGCGCATCACATGGTCGCGTGTCTCCTTTCGGAGCGCGCAGACCGGGATGATGGCGGCGAACGGGTGCAGTCTGCTGTATGCCTCCATGATGGGCAACAGGGCTTCACGCCCGATCCGGTCGATTTTGTTGATCAGCAGGATGATGGGTTTTCCGGACTTGATGAGCAATTCCAGAATGTGCATGTCCCCGGGTCCCGGTTTGGGGTCTGTGGCCTCGACCATCCAGATGACGGCCTCCACGTCCTGCAAGGCGTTGAGTGCGGAAGTCATCATGTATTCCCCGAGCCTGTTCCGTGGCTTGTGCATCCCGGGCGTATCGACGAACACGGCCTGATAGGCGTCCGTGCCGACGATGGTGCGTATGGCGTGACGCGTGGTCTGGGGCTTGTCCGACATGATGGCGATCTTTTCGCCGGTGAGCAGGTTCAGCAACGTGGATTTCCCTGTGTTCGGCCGGCCGATGATGGTGACGAACCCTGATTTGAAGCCCATTGACTCCTCTTTCCCCGGAAAGGCGTCCTCCCGGCCTGCGGCAATTCATCCGTTCTCCCGGGATCCCGCCGCGCTGGCAAGATCTGCCGGTGTGAAGGCGAAAGGCAGCAATTCCCGCACCGTGCGGCGTGTAAACAAGCCGTCCCTGGTACCGCACCAGATGGGTGCCTCCGGATCGGTGAATTCCGATATGACCTGGCGGCAAATCCCGCATGGCGTGATTTCCGTGGCGCTGTCTCCCACGACGGCCATCGCGAGAATGTGCCGGGCTCCGTCCGATATGGCTTTTGCGATGGCCGTGCGCTCCGCGCACAATGTAGCGCCATAGGAAGCGTTTTCGATGTTGCAGCCGTTGTAGGTTTTCCCGTTGTCGGCCTGCACGGCGGCTCCGACACGAAATCCCGAATACGGGGCATAGGCAAGTTCCCTGGCTGCGACGGCTTCCCGCGCAAGCATGTCCGAATCCATCCGAATACCCCCACTCCAGCCGCATTCCCGGCTGCGGTACCATTATATCATACCGCCCTTCATTGTTGTGCCCTGCAATTCGCGCCAGTTCACCGGCCCTTCATTGTTGTGCTTTACAATTCGCACCAATTCATGGATGATGGTGTTGGTACAATATCCTTTAGCCGATTCGTGCGCAATCCAGACATGAGATGGAGGAATGCACCATGCCGCGAAAAGAAATCATCGCACTGCTGCTGGCGGGAGGACAGGGAAGCCGGCTTGGCGTCCTGACCCAGAACATCGCGAAACCGGCGGTTCTCTATGGGGGAAAATACCGCATCATCGATTTCACCCTCAGCAACTGCATCAATTCAGGCATCGACACGGTAGGCGTACTCACGCAGTATCAGCCGCTCAAGCTCAATTCCCACATCGGCATTGGAAAACCCTGGGACCTTGACCGCATGAACGGCGGCATCAGCATCCTGGCACCCTACACACGCGGGGAGTCGGGCGAATGGTACACCGGCACAGCCGACGCCATCTTCCAGAACATCCATTATGTCGATGAAATGAGTCCGGACTATGTCATCATCCTTTCCGGAGATCACATCTACAAAATGGATTATGCCAGAATGCTCGCGGTCCATACCCACAAAAAGGCGGACGCCACCATCTCGGTCATCG
>JANYKF010000028.1 GCA_025361665.1 Clostridiaceae bacterium | reverse complement strand
CGCCAAATTCGCAGATGGCTCCCTCGTGACCGGCGCATTACCCGGGGTTCCTTCCACGGCAACAGAGTTTCGGGGCTTATGGGTGGCCACCGTCGTGAACATCGACTGGCCCAAAATCCCCACCACGGATGCCACATCCCTGAAGGCTGAAGCAATTGCCGCTTTGGATTTCGCGCAGGCAAACCGATTCAATGCCGTTTTCCTGCAAATCCGGCCTGCTTCGGACGCCCTGTATCCCTCCGCAATTTTTCCATGGTCCCGGTATCTGACCGGACAGCAGGGGCTTGCCCCCTCGGAAGGGTTCGACCCGCTCGCGTTCTGGATCGCGGAAGCCCATCTGCGCGGCCTCGAACTGCATGCCTGGATGAACCCGTACCGCATCACCAAGAGGGCGGGCACCGATCCGAAAGTTGCATTGGACCAGTTGGCGCCCAATCATCCCGCCCGTTTGCAGCCGGATTGGGTCATATCCCATTCGGACGGCAACCTATACTTCAACCCCGGACTCCCTGAAGTGCGCAACCTTTTGATGGCAGGCATCTCCGAACTTCTTTCCAATTATCACCTGGATGGCATTCATTTTGACGATTACTTTTATCCGGACGGTTCCTCCACGAAAGAATCCGCCAAGCCGGCAGTCACCATTTCTTACAAAGGCATCCTGCCCGGCTCAGACAAATTGGGCACCATCACTTCTCGCGGTTTCACTGCTTTGAAAAATGGAACCGTCCAATACATCTCGCCGTTCAATGATTCTACCGCCTTCGCGCAATATGGCGGTGGTTTTGCCACCCTGGACGATTGGCGCCGGGACAATGTGAACATCCTCATCCGCGATGTTTCAGCGCTCATCCGCAGCACTGCCCCAACGGTGAAGTTCGGCATCAGCCCTTTCGGCATCTGGCGGAACAAGGCAAGTGACCTCCTTGGCAGCGACACGGCCGGTTCGGAGTCGTATAACCTGCACGCCGCCGATACCCGCAAATGGGTAAAGGAGGGATGGGTTGACTACATCGCGCCGCAAATCTATTGGAATGTGGGGTTCAGGATTGCCGACTACAACAAGCTTTCCGCCTGGTGGTCTTCCGTAGTGCAGGGAACCAGTGTCCGCCTCTATATCGGGCAGGCCGCTTACCGCATGGATGCGAATGACCCCGCCTCTTCCTGGTATGGGGTATCGGAACTGGAACGCCAGCTCCAGATAAACCGAATCAATCCAAACGTCAACGGAAACATATTCTTCAGCTATCAGTCTTTCCTGGAACGTCCGGGAGTGGCTGCCGCCCTGAAAGCCATCCGCGAGGCCCGGGATGGACTGACGACGCCGCTGGGCGGAGGCGCAGCGGAGCTGCTTGGGCTGGGAACGGGCGAGAATGCAGGTGCCGGGAATGCAAGCGGTTCAACCGGCCAGGCAATCGGCTCATCTGCAGAGGTGACCGGCTCATCTGCAGAGGCAATCGGCTCATCTGCAGAGGTGACCGGCTCAACTGCAGAGGTGACCGGCACAACTGCAGAGGTGACCGGCTCAACTGCAGAGGTGACCGGCACAAACGGCCAGGCAATCGGTCCCGTGATGGTAGCCAGGCCTCCGGCAAATGTGAAAACCTCATATTCCAGCCACTACATCACCGGTGCGTCCAATCCGGACAGACCGCTCTACCTGAACGGCATTCCCGTGACAACCCGCTCCGCAAAGGGATACTTCGGCCTGTTCGTCCCCCTGTCTTCAGGCAAAAACACCTTTGTCCTCTCGCAGGAAGGTGTCTATGAGGTCCGCAGCATCTGGCGGAACAAACCGACATCCGGAGAAACTGCGGCACCCTCCAAAATGACAATGATCGAGATCCCGGCTTCATCCGCCTTTCCTCAAAATCCGCTGTACGGAAAGCCTGGCGAAACATACACGTTCTCCTGCACGGCTCCCATCGGGGCGAAAGTCACTGTGAATATCGGCGGCAAAGTGTACGCCATGACACCGGTCACCACGAAAAAACCCGGCACCGGCGCTTATCCTTCCACGTATCGGTATACATGGAAGATGCCAGCGCAAACCGGGACAGCCAGAGTCGTGAATCTGGGTGCGCCGGTATACAGAATGACCTATGCGGGAAAGACAAAAACGCGCACTGCACCAGGGAAAATCGGCATCATCCTGCCGGGAGCCCCAATTTACGCGCAAATGCTGGGTGACCCGACCGAAACATATGAGGAGATGTCTACCTCGGGAGGAACCATTTCCTATCTAAACAAGGAAACAATTGAAGCCGTAACCGGCATGTACGGCAGTTATGTGCGTTTGGCTTCCGGCCTGTACGCAAGAAAGGCGGCCGTGAAAATCCTCACGCCCAAAGCTGCCGTCAGTACACAGGTTTCAGGCGTATCCTACTTCGAAGGATCTCCAAAGGACAAGTTCCTTTTCAATCTCTCCTCCCCGGTCGCAGTGACCGCTGACTTCGACGGGAGCAGGCTCCGGATCCGGATCCCGCTTACTGCAAGCCTCACCTTGCCTGCCTTGCCATCAAACGGGTTGTTTGGGACAGTGATCTCTGAAAAAAGCGGCAGCGGTTGGCAATACGTATTCACCCTGCGGGCGGGGGTTCGCCTCGACGGGTATGAACTGGTCAGGACGGCCACCGGATACGAGGTTCCCCTCAAACGTCATATTCCATCCGTTCCAGGTGAAAGGCCACTCGTTGGCAAAACCGTCCTTCTCGACCCCGGACACGGTGGTTCGAATACGGATCCCTCCGCAGGAGATACGGGTGCAATCGGACCCATGGGCGTATTGTGGTCGGAACGGAACATCAACCTGTCGAATGCCTGGATCCTGAAGGCCGAACTGGAAAAACTGGGCGCCACCGTCTTCATGACCCGCAACACGGATACAACCGTTTCCCTGGAGGAACGAGTGGCCATATCCCGTATGCTGCACCCGGATTTGTTCATCTCCCTGCATGCGGACAGTGCGGAAGACAATGTCGACATATCAAAATTGTCCGGTTTTTCTGTCTGGTATCGGGAATCGCTTGCGGCTTCCATCGGGGAGGCGGTACTGCGAAGCGTGGTGGATGGGCTGGGAAAGAAGGATCGCAAGCTCAATAAAAGCAATTTCTATGTGGTCAGGGGAACCTGGGCTCCTTCCATCCTGTTGGAAACAGGATTTGTGCCGAACCCGGTGGAATTTGAAACCCTGACCAGTGCGGGAGAACAGGCCCGGATGATGGCAGCGGTAGCCGGCGCAGCGGCTTCCTGGTTCGCGCAATAAAGCATTGGTGCTTTCGACATGAATGGCGCTTTGGCATCATGCTTTGACAGGATTATCATGGTCTTGACTATCACAGACGGGAGTGCCTCATATGAAAACAGCCCTTTCATCCAACCCATTCATGGAATGCGCCCTGCAAGCTGCTCAAAACACGGCTTCATCACAGGATGTTCCCGTCGGCGCGATCGTTGTACACCAAAACAAGGTCATCGGAACCGGATGGAACCGGCGGGAAGCGGAAAACCGCATCACCGCCCATGCGGAGATGATGGCGCTTGAGGAGGCCTGCAGGGTACAAGGCACCTGGAAACTGAACGATTGTGAGCTGTATGTCACGCTGGAGCCTTGCTCCATGTGCGCATCCGCCATCCTGCAGGCTCGCATCCGCGCCGTCTATTTCGGCGCCTGGGACCCGAAGTCAGGCGCCGCCGGGTCTGTCTTCAACCTGTTCCGGGAGCCTTGGGTAAATCATCACGTCACCGTATATGAAGGAATCATGGCCGACCATTGCCAAACGCTGCTGAGCGATTTTTTCAGGAATTTACGCAGAAAATAGAGGATAGAGAGCCATATCGATCCACTGAGAACCAAACATGAACCAAATCGGTCAATACCAAATCGGTCAATTGACACCCAAAACCCTATCCGGTACAATGAATGGACAACTCGGCGTTCTCTCCATCAGTCCTCATTTCTTGGGAGGTCTGATGTATGGATAAAGATATGGAGAAGTATCGAAGTGGTTATAACGGCCCCGACTCGAAATCGGGTTGCCCTGGAAGGGGCACGAGGGTTCGAATCCCTCCTTCTCCGCCAAACCCGCTGCTGGCCTGTGTTTCAGGCCAGCAGCATTTCTTTCTCCTGTTAGATTTCCCATAGCTTCTTCCATTTTCTTCTCTCCAAAACGAATCGGAGTTCACTCCTAGAATGTATTTTCATGTATTTTTGTGCCTGTGGGGTTCGAACTTGGCCATTTCAGTCCCGCGACCATCGCCTGGGCCGA
>JANYKF010000525.1 GCA_025361665.1 Clostridiaceae bacterium | reverse complement strand
CAGTGCCGGCTGAAAAGTGGTGTACACCGGATCAACCAGTGCTGAGGAAGTGATATTGACAAAATCAACGCCGGCTGTGCCTCAGGTATGCATCCTGATAAATCAGGCAATTCTCAACCGGCGTATTGGCCGGGATATGGTTGCCGACGGCCATGAAGAATCCGGGGTATTTTTTCCCTATGTCCATGCAGCGTTTCACTTCCGCTTCAATTTCCTCGCGGGATCCGTAAAGCAGGATGCGGGTATCCGCATTGCCGACAAACGAGTGTGTCTTGCCGTATTTCTCAGCGATATAGGCCATGTCCGTCGTCGGTTCCATCACAAAGCCGTTAACGCCGCAAGCCGCGATGTCATCGACAAATTCCGTGTACGTTCCATCGCTGGTATACATGATTTTCTTCCCACTTTCGATCAGCGGTGCGAACATGCGCTTGTAATTGGGAAACACATACTTGCGGTACCAGTCGGGATGAAGGAATGCACCGCCTGTCCAGACGATGTCATCATGCACCATCACCACAGGAGCATCACTGTCCGCCATGGCCCGGAAATATTGCGATATCCAGTCGCAGTAACGGTTCGTGACTTCCCCGAATCCGTTTGAATCGATACCTGCGGCACATAGGAGGGTATCCCAGCCGAACACTTCGATCAACCCGGATATGCAGGTGGTGTAGATGCCGGTCATGTTGACAGCATCCGGATTTTCAATGCAGCTGTCCGCATAATGCCGGTTGAATGCTGCCACTTCCGTCTTATGATCGACAGAACCGTATAGTTCCCAGGGGTCGAACCTGAGTGCATCTTCCGGATCTTCATAAAGCGCATGCATCTCCGTGACAAAATCCACACCGCCGGAAGCATATTTGGCGTGCCCCATAGTTGTGCGCTTGTCCCCGAAAATCTGGTTGTGAATACGGATATTCCAAATGAAATCGTAGTTCCATGCCTTCTTGAATGCAGCGGAAGCCAGCCTTCTCTCTTCATCACTGCTTTCCGAGGAAACCGGAATTCCAGTCACTTTCGATACCAGGGCCCAATGCCCTTCCGCCGAATACTCTGTGCGCGGCACGCGATCCGGCATTTCCAAGTTTATGGCTGACCATCCGTCTGCACTGGACATGTGAATTCCTCCTGTTTCGAAACCAATCCTGCTCCTGCCGGCGGCTCTCCCTTGCCATTATGAAACGGGCATGATATACCGTACATGGACAAGTCGGACGAAAAAATGGACTTTTTGGGAGTACCGCATGAACAACCGACTTTTTGAAGCCTCATTCAACCGCCTGAACCTGCATATTCTGGAAAGCGGCCTCTTTCTGGGGGACAACAGCTGGATACACAAGGATATCGTTTCCCCGTTCAACCGGATCTACTGGATGATGGAAGGGGAAGGCATTCTCACGTTCGGCGGACAATCCATGAAGCTTCTCCCGCATCACGCCTATCTGATCCCAACCGGACTGACCTGCAGCTACCGCTGCCCGGACAAGCTGACGAAATTCTATCTTCATGCAACCGTGCGCCTATCCGGACATGAGGATCTGTTTTCCCGGCTCCATTCCTGCCTGGAGCTGCCCTGGCCGAGAGAACGCACGGCTGAAATGGTCCGTCTCGCGGAAAGCACCTCCCTCGCCGATGCCCTGCGCTGCAAATCACTGATATTGGAAACAACAGCAGCCTTCCTTCTGGCGGCCGATATTCATACGGAAGAAAACTTTCAGGTCCAATCCCGGTATGAAAAGCTGTTCCAACTGGTCGCAATGAAGCCGGCAGAGGCTACCCCCGTGCAATTGGCCAAATCCCTCAAACTGCATCCAGATCAGCTGCAACGGGATTTCCGCAGGGAAATGGGGATGACGGTGCAGCAATACATCCGCATCAGCCTGCTTGAATCGGTGAAAATCCGCCTTCAGACGACGGGGGACCCCATTCGCGTCATCGCATCCGATTTCGGATTCCCGGATGAATTCTACTTCTCCCGCATGTTCCGGCGCCATGTCGGTGTTTCCCCAAGGGCCTATCGGCAAAACAACCGGATGTCTTTCTGACTGGCCGGCAAACAGCCGGAATGACGCGGCTCTGCGTGGACCATTTGTCTCGCGAATCCGGTCTCTTTGGCTTCTGAGAAAATACGTTGGTTCCCGCAAGGGAGGGCGGGGTATAGTATCAGTAGACAAGAAAAAATGAACCCGCGTATCAGCGGGTGCAGGAAATGATTGCAGGAAAGCGGGGGCGATTGTCATGAAAAGAGAAGATTGGGAACAATTTGGTTTTGGGTTTGGGACAGCTGTCGTGTTGGGACTTGCCGCTTGGGGTGCTGTTGAGCTGACAAAGAAAATTGTCGCGAAATACAAGGACAAACCATGCCCTTGCGGCTGCGAAGACGAGGATGACGGCTATGGCGAAGATGACGGCCGTGAATGCTGCGATGACGATGGCTGCGAGGATGGCTGCTGTGAAGACGAAGGCGGGGACTGTTGCTGTGAAGACGAATCCACCGATAAGGAATGCAGCGACGACATCGTCGAAAAATCTGTTAACGCGCAGGATGAGGTCTTGTCACCTGAATTCGGGAATTAGCAGGGAGGTATCCTTTCATGCGCGCAGCACCGGAAATGACCCCGAGAGAACGGCTGCTGACCGCTTTGCGGGGTGAGGAAACGGATCGCCTCCCCTGGTCCCCTTTTCTGGCTTATTGGTGGGAAGCGCAGCCTGAAGCGTTTCGGAAGCGTGGCGATGTTTGTTTTTTACAGGAAATCGGAGCCGACCCGCTGTTGCGGGGAGCCGCCCAACTGTACCAGGTTGCTTGTCCCGGATCCGAAACCACAGAATCGGTGCATGGCAAAAGAAAACGCACCGATATTTATACGCCGGTCGGCACATTGTCGTTGGAGCACACGTATGTGCCAAATGGAAACACATGGTTCCTGACGGAGCATCCGATCAAAACAATCGAGGACCTGAAGGTTTTCCAATGGATCAACGAGCATACGCGTATCAGCCTTGATTTTGCGGAATACGTCGAAAAAAGGCGTTTGCTGGGCGAAAACGGCCTTATCGTCCCCATCGTCGGAACCTACATGAAATCATCATTCCAGACACTGGTTGAACACTGGATAGGCACGGAAGAGCTGACCTACATGCTGGCTGACAATCCGGAACCGGTCAAGGAATGCCTTGCCGTCATGCAGGCTAAGTCTGCTGAAACCGTCCGCATTTCCGTGCAATCCGAGGCGGAGTCGTTCATTTTCTGGGAGGACAGTTCCACCACCAACATC
>JANYKF010000520.1 GCA_025361665.1 Clostridiaceae bacterium | reverse complement strand
CTTACTTTTGCATAGACGCTGTCCGGAATGTCAGGTTTGTCAAAGGAACTGAATGGCGCCAGGTCGTCTCCCGCCACATCCGGATTGGTGCACCAATGGTCATCCCGATACTTTTCCCTGGCATGCGGGTCCCTGAAATCCGGCACCTCAACCGGCATGTTGCCGCTGCAGATGGACCGGAAGGCCAATATGCCCGGAACGCCCATGTCAAGCGCCTGATAGATGTCGATGCAATGCTCGCCCGCCGGCCTTCCTAGAATTTTTTCCAGAAAGTAATGCATCGTGTAGAAATCTCCCCCGCCATGGGAAGCGGTCAGCTGGGCAAGCTTGGAATCGACGGCCGGCTTGGGCCTGTAACTTGTTTCTGTCGCTGTCAGCCCATCCCCTTCCCTGAAAAGGTTGATGCGGGAGACCCCTTCATGCCACCTGTCAGACTCCATCATGCCTTTGGTCCCGTAGATCGAATACCAAATCGAACCAGGTTCGCGTTTCAGGTTGCCATGCAGGCTCTTGACCGTGGCGCCATTGCTCATCTGGGCGACAATCATGCCGCTTGCGCCTGCCCGCATCCCTTTGTTCCTCATGTTTTCCACAGGGGGGGATTCGAATCCGACTACCCTGACGGGCCTTGTGCCAGTAATCGTCACGACCGGACCCAGGCTGTGCGTGCAGTAATAGGTCGAGTACAGGCGGTTGCGCCAATGGTCCCGCTCGCCGTAAGTAATGGCGGGCCAGATGGATTCGCAATCGTGCACATATTCGCCTTCGCCATGCATGAATTCCCCAATTGCCCCTTCCCTGTAAAGCCTCCTCATTTCCTGTGTGGCGGAAAAATAGCAGTAGTTTTCCGCATAGGCATAAATCTTCCCGCTCTGTTCCACCGCTTCCGCGAGTGCCACAGCCTGCCCGAGTGTTTCCACAGGCAGCACTTCGCTCGCGACATGCCTGCCGGACTTCAGCAGCCGGATGGCAAACGGTGCATGCTCATTCGCATAATTCGCCAGAACCACCGCGTCCATGTCATGGTTGAAGAACCCTTCAAAATCTTCATAACAGGTTATTTTTGAACCTGTCTCCTCTGCGAGCTTCGCGCACTTGTTCAGCACAGGCGCGTATTTATCGCATACAGCCACGAGTTCCGCATCGGGATGTCGCGCGAGAACATTGATCATGGTCATGCCGCGGGCGGCTCCGAATACGCCAACCTTGATTTTCCTGGTCTGATTCATCTTGTTCCCTCCTATCTGCATGCCTTTGCCCAGACTTCCATTGATTCCTTACTTCGCACCGTATACCTTCACTGCATTATGATGGAAAATGTCTTTGACCGTCTGTGCGGAAGCGCCTTCCTCCTCCATGCAGTCAAGCATCGCCTTGCACTGCTCATAGACAAAGAACGTGTAGCTTTTTTCATTGTCCGCATCGGTATGTTTGTTCCATGAAAAATCCTCACGGCAGAGATTGAAATACTCCGTTTCCGTCCATCTTCTCTTGCCGTGCCACAAGAGGATGGGCAGGTCCATGCCGAAAAGGATCTGATCGGACCTCAGATGCTGCAGGGCTTCCCGATGAACGGCCGGATTGATGACAGCCGCGGTGTCGAAATAGACAGCACCCTTGTCGTCACCTAGTTTTATCAAGCCTTCTTTCAGGTATTTCACATTGAAACTTCTTCCAAAATGGGCGATCACCAAACGCAGCCCGGGATATCTCTGCACGATCGTGCGGATTTCATGGATATTGTCGTCATCCGCCAGGCGCCCTTTTCTGGGAAGATGCAAAAGCACGGCCTTTCCATGTTTGTCCGCAATCTCAAGATGATGATGGGGCAGAAAGTCGAAAATGCTGACCTCCGCACCTTTTTCAGATGCCGCCATGTAAGGATAGGGTTTGAAACCGGCAAATCCACCCGCGAGCAGTTGCTTTTCCACATACTCCGCATCCCACTCCGGGCGTATGGTCATCAGGGCGGTGACCTTATTCTCCCCTGCGAGTCCAGACAGATAGGCATTGTTCGCAGGAATGTCCGCTTCCGGCAATGGCCATGGAAGAGCAAGAATTTTCATTTTAAGATTGGGAAACAGCGTTTCATGATAGGAAACAGCATCTTCATATGGCATGACAAGACCGCACTCCAGGGCCCAATCTCCATTGATGGTCTGTTGGCTGACCCGCGAGACATGCTCGGGCAGGTTGAGATGCGCATGGGCATCAAAAATCGGGTCGGGAAGGCGATTGGCAAGGTGTTCGGCATAAAAGCGCTCATCATTGTCATCTTTTTGGAAATAACCGTACATTGATTCACCTCTTCTGAAGAGTGCCGTTCACACACGGAATCAACCTTTCCCATATGCCGTTTTCAAAATGCTCCATTTTTCAACATATCTCGCGTATTTCTGTTGATAGTGGTTTGTCAACGATTGTTCGGGCGGATCATATACCCTGCTCCTGTTCATCAGACTGGCCGCCTGTTCATAATCCGGAAAAAGGCCGGACCCGACCCCGGCGATGCAGGCTGCGCCAATGCATGCGGTATCCTTCTCGCGCATGATATGCATGCGTATGCCGCAAACAGCCGAAATGATCGAAAGCCACACAGGACTGTTTACGGCACCGCCCATCACACGGACATCCGTAATCCCGATCCCGCCGGATTCATATTCATCCATGGCCATGCGGAGCTGGAACGCCACGCCTTCCATGCACGCCAACGCCATGTCAAACCTGTCTGTGTCCATGTCCAATCCGAGAAAGGCTGCCTTCGCATGGCTGTTCCATGCCGGGAAGCATGCTCCAGCCAGATACGGATAAAAATAGACTTCACTGCACTTGGCTATCCGCCCGGCGGCAATTCGGTCTATTTCCGCATAGGAGCTTCCTGTAATGTTGTTTTTCAGCCAATCCAACGCCGCTCCCGAAGTTGGCAAAGAAGCCAGCGCGCCATACAGGCCGGGTATCACGTGTGGGCCCGGCGACAGGAAAGACTTGGTATAGACCGCCTTGTCCGAAACTGCGATCGTGACCCAGGCCGTCCCTGTGGAGAGCATCAATTCGCCGGGTTTGATAATGGATGCCCCCAGGGCGCCGCAGTACTGGTCGTGCGCGCCATTGTAGACTTTCACACCCGTATGAAGGCCCAATTCTTTTGCGGCAGCGTTTGTCAGGTATCCGAGAAAATCTCCTGAAGGCCGGATTGGGGGAAGTTTGCGTGCCTCGATGCGGGCGCAGGCCATCAGCTTCTTGTCCCATTGTTTCGTGCCGATGTCCATCAACTGACGCATGGCGGCATTGGTGGGGTCAATGGCACCAATTCCCGTTAAAAACTGATTGGCGTATTCCAGTGTCGAAACAAACCACCGCGATTGTCCGAACACTTCCCCTTCGTTATCCGCCAGCCATCTCCCCTTGGCCATGTCCAGTGCGGCATGAGGCCTCCAGCCAGTTGTCCGATAGACAAATTCACCGCCCAGTGCTTCTTCAATGGCATTCCGCTGCCCTGTCGAACGGGAATCCATCCAGGTGATGGCAGGGGTCAATGGCCGGTACATTTCATCGACCAGCAGGGAACTCGCAGCCTGGGTCGACAAAGCCAGAGCGGCAATCCGGGTCACATCCAGCCCTTTTGTCGCTTGCCGGACAGATGAGGTCATCCCCTGTATCCAATCCTGTGGATCCTGCTCAACCCGTCCACCGGGCCCGGTGACAAGGCCATACCCCTGATAGCCGACACCGGCGATTTCTCCGGTTTCGTCTGCAGCAATGACCTTGCAGCCCGTCGTTCCAATGTCGATTCCCAGAACAAGCATCATCCAACTCCCGCAGCCGGCTGCCTTCCGGCTTCATGAAAAATGTCCCGTCAGTCCGCAATCGATGTGACAGGTTCACAGTGATTCAATCGCTTCGCTGATCTTGCCAACCAGGTAATCCATTGCATTGCGAGACGTGATCAGCGGCAGCTTCATCAATGCCGCGGGCG
>JANYKF010000495.1 GCA_025361665.1 Clostridiaceae bacterium | reverse complement strand
CCATACGGCAATAAACCGGAACAACATCAACCAGGCATATATGTTCAATCCCCGCAACGCATACCAGAACTATCCGGCGGCAACCAATTCGACGGATTGCATCATGCATACCTACATGGGGACGCTCCTGCCAAAATTCGGCAACGTGACCTATTCCACCTCCGGCGAACTCAGTCCCCTTCTCAATGATCCGGAATACCGGACCGTCGGCATCGGCACCCGCATTTTCCTTGGCGGCGCGCAGGGGTACGTGGCATGGGAGGGTACCCAGCATGATCCCGGGCAGGAACGCCTGCCGAACGGAACCCCGGTTTCTCTGGCCGGAACTTTGGCGGTCATCGGCGATCTGAAGCAGATGGACAGCCGCTATGTCCGTGCGGCCGTCTATGAAAAATACGGAGTGTCCCTCTTTGTGGGCATCGGAATTCCCATTCCCATCCTCGATGAGGACATGGTGTTAAAAACGGCCGTCACCAACCGTGACATCGTCACGCAGGTGGTCGACAAGAGCGGGCGGGAGAACCTGAATCTCCGTGTCACCTATGAGCAGCTGCGAAGCGGGCATATTGAAATTCGGGGAAGGCAGATCGCGACGGCTCCCCTGTCCAGCCTGAAAATGGCCCGCGAAATTGCTGGAAAGCTGAAAGAATGGATGGAGCGGGGTGAATTCCAGCTGTCTGAGCCAGTGGCACCTTTGCCGAACCGGGATGCGAGGCTCAAGCGGCTTGAGATACGGGGGGACTTCCATGAAGACCGTTAAAATCAGCATCATCTATCCGGTCAACCGCATCACGGCGCCTGTGGTCAGCATCCTGGTCAAGGAGTACAACCTCGAGATCAACATCCTTCATGCGGATATCGGCCTCACGAAGATCGGAACCCTGGTGGCCGACATCACCGGAGCAGAATCCGACATCGACGCCGCCCTGCAGCATATCGGGGATATGGGCGTCGAATACAAGATTTTCACGAACAAGCTGATCTGGAACGAGGACAAGTGCGTGCATTGCGGGGCCTGCACGGCCGTGTGCCCTTCCGATGCGCTGACCCTGTCGCCGGAAGACTGGTCCCTCCAGTTCAATCGCGAAAAGTGTGTGGTGTGCGGTCTTTGCACGAAAGCCTGCCCGCTGTCCGTGATGAGCCTGGAATGAGTGAAAGCGGCTGTCATGAGCCTGATGAGTGAAAACGGCTGTCATGAGCCTGATGAGTGAAAGCGGCGATATGGGCGATAACGGTTCTAAACCATTCCTGGAAAGGACATACCGGAATTCGTTCCGTGCGCCGGACCTGATGTATTTTCACGTGGCCGTGGAGCAGACGGATCTGCTGGTCGGTATTGGGGATCAAGCCGCGAACGGCCGCGATGGCTGGGATCCCGCCAGGAAAATCCGTAACAGGAGCGGGCCCGGTCCTGCTTTGAAAATCCGAAACAGGAATGGGCTCTTGGCGGCACGAATCCTGAAAGAGGCCGAAGAATCAGCCAGAAACGCCGTATTGGCCTGCCGTGGCCAGCTTGAAGCCCAAATCCGGCTGCAGCCCGCATTCCTGACGAGTCTGGTTCCGCTGGATCTGCCGCCAGCATGCACGCTGCTGATCGCGGAAATGGTTCATGCCGCCAAACTGGCTGATGTGGGTCCCATGGCCGCAGTTGCCGGTGCTGTGGCGGAATGGGTCGGCCGAACGCTGGCTGAACAGTTTTCAGAAGTGCTTGTTGAAAACGGCGGAGACATCTGGATGACCGGAACGCGCGACCGCACGGCAGGACTCTTCTGCGGGAATTCCCCGTTGAACGGCAAATTGGGCCTTCAGCTGCCGGCCGGAGGGTTTCCTCTCGGACTTTGCACCTCATCCGGCACGATCGGCCATTCACTGAGTTTCGGCAGGGCCGATGCCGCCACCGTGAAAGCGAAAAGCGCTTCCTTGGCGGATGCCGTGGCCACCGGATTCGGCAACCGCGTGAAAACGGCGGAAGATATCCCGGATGCGCTGGAATGGGCTTCTTCCGTTCCCGGTGTCCTCGGACTGCTCGTTGTCATCGGCGACAGGATGGGGGCCTGGGGTGACATGGAATTGAAAGTCCTGTAAGGGTGGTAGTGTCTAATTGCGAAAGTCCTTGAACTATTGTATACTTGGTATGGAGGTGATTCTATGCCAAGGAAAGCAGCTTCAATAGAATGTAGCGAATCAATACGATCAAAACTGGCTAAAATCGCGAACAGCAGGGTAGAGGAA
>JANYKF010000419.1 GCA_025361665.1 Clostridiaceae bacterium | reverse complement strand
GAGTTGTCTACTCGACGGAATGGATCATGAAGACATGGAAAGTGGCCCTGGCCGGGTGCGGCGCCATCGCAGCGGGGACTTACCTGCCGTATACGCATCGCTTCCCGAACGTGGAAGTGGTTGCCGTATGCGACATTCTTCCCGAACGCGCGCAGAATTATGCCGAACAGTTTCACGTGCCGGCCTGGTATGCAAGCGTTGAAGAGATGCTGGAGAAGTGTGATTTTGACATCCTCATGGACACAGCCACCATCCAGGCGCACTACGACATCAATATGGCGGTCCTGCGCGCGGGCAAGCACCTGTATTCGCAAAAACCGGTCGGTTTGACGGTGGATCAGGTCACGGACATGATTGAGACTGCCAAAAACAAGCATGTCAAGTTTTCCGCTTCACCCATCCACATGATCAGACCCGACATCCTTTGGGCGAAAAAGATGATCGAGGAAGGCACCATCGGCAAGGTGTCGATGATTCGTCTTTCGATGGCCCATGGGGGACCTGAGTATTTCCAGTTCCGCGAAGTGGATCCGACATGGTTCTTCAGGCCTGGCGCGGGCGCTCTCTACGACATGGGTGTTCACGCTCTGCACTGCGCCACGGGTCTCCTTGGTCCCGCAATGGCGGTAGGCTGCATGTCGGCCGTTTCGGAACCGGAACGCACGGTCCGTTCCGGCGCTTTCAATGGCAAGCAGATCCGCACGGATGAACTGGATGACAATTATCTGATCACGCTGGATTTCGGCAACGCCACACTCGGCATCGTGGATACCGGATATTGCTGCAAGGCACAGAGGACGCCGAGCATCGAGGTTTACGGCACTCTTGGAACCATATGCTTCACATCCGACCTCAAGGCTCCTCTTGAAGTGTATTTCGATGATCCCGTACGCAAGATCCGCGGATGGACAAAACCGCATATGCAAGAGGCGGTTGACATGGACTTTTTCCAGTGCTTGTGTCTGAAGGACCTGATTGATGCCATCGAGCAGGATCGTCCTGTTGGCCTTCCTCCGGAACATGCCAGGCATGTGGTGGAAATCATGAATGTGATCCCGACAGCTGCCAAAGAGCAGCGGGTAATAAAGCTGACAACCACTTTCTGATGGAGGAGGATATTCATGGATAAGCAATACCGTGTGGGCATAGCCGGTTACGCGCATTCCCATATCATGGGCAATGCCAAGGATTTCCATCAGCTTGGAAACAAGGTTTCTTTTGTTGCGGCGGCAGATGTTCCGCCCCTTGTCGAACCTGTCAATGATTGTGATGGTTCGCGTTACGGCCTGATGAACCGTCTGAACCGGGAATTGGGCATTGAAAATATCTATGACGATTACGTGAAGATGCTGGATGAACAGAACCTCGACATCGTGCTTGTGTGCGCTGAAAATGCCTTCCACGGAAGGGTATGCGAGGAGATTCTGCGCAGGGGCATCCATGTGGTCATGGAAAAGCCCATGGCAACCACGATGCAGGACGCCATGCGCATTGTCCGGGCTTCCGCGGAGGGCAATGCGGCCGTGGTGATCAACTGGCCCACCACCTGGCAGCGCTCTGTCCGCATGGCCCACAAACTTTGCATGGACGGGCAGATTGGCAGGCTTTTCAAATTCACTTTCCGCAATGCGGATTCGCTGGGCCCGCTCTCCTACGGCCAAAAGATGAATGACTTTGAGCGCGGCCGCGAGTGGTGGTACCAGAGCGCGGCGGGCGGAGGTGCTCTTTTGGATTATTGTTGTTACGGCGCAGGGCTGTCCTGCTGGTTCTTCGGGGAGAAACCTGTTGCCGCATATGGCATGAAAGCCAACTTCAACAGCCACTATGGCGATGCGGAAGATTATGCGACCATCACGGCCCAGTTTCCCAAAGGAGTGGCCATCGTGGAAGGGTCCTGGACCACGGTCAGCACGGGCATCCCCAGCGGGCCCATTCTTTATGGACTCGACGGCACCATGGTTGTGGACGGGGATGAGGTTCGCATCTACAAGACGCGTCACTCTAAGAATCCGGATGCCGTCATCACCCCGGATCCCCTGCCGGAGGGCAGGCGCACCCTGGGCGAGGAAGTGCTCCACCACCTGCGCACCGGCGAACCACTCCATCCCACGCTGTCGCTGCCAAACAACCTTCTTGCCATGTCGATCCTCGATGCGGGCATCCGTTCGGCGCAGAGCGGCAAGCTTGAGCCTGCAACGGATGCGTTCTCGACCATAGGATGAGAAAACCAGAATCATTCTTGATATTATTCCTGCTTGATGCTCAGATAAAAAGTCAAAAACAGCAAGCGTAACAATACAAGTGCGTTTACCAGACACAGCGAAAGGCCAGGCATATGGGGAAAGACTTGAATGGGCGCCGCACGGCCTACCTTGTTTGTCATGCGCACTGGGACAGGGAGTGGTATCTGACGCGGGAGGAGTTTCGATTGAAACTTCCATCTGCGGATGCAGCACGGATGCCGTACATGAGGAAGGATTCACTCCGGCGGGATGACATGCGACACCGCCGAAGAATTGAGGATATTGGCACCGGGCAGCGATGATTGGCATACCATCACCATGAAAGTATCCTCTCCGCATGCGTGGTCGCCAAGGGATCCTTTTTTATACGACTGCCGCATGGAAATGGGTGACGCCGCTTTTCCGGATGTGACAGAACCCGGTCATGACAAGGCAATGCATCCGGTTCGGAAAGATGCGTGTCCGCCAGAAGCGGTGAAGTGCCGGTTCGGTTTGCGTGCAATCAGGACAGAGGGCATGAAGATTCTGCTCAATGAGGATCCCGTCTATTTGCGTGGCATTTTGCACTGGGGCTATTATGATGACCTCATCGCACCCAATCCGTCACCCGTTGTGCTGATATCTTTGGGCTGCGAGCTTGATGACAGCGTGGGCAGTTCCGATCTGGAGATGATGTACCGGATGGCGAAAGACTGGAGCACGGCCTTGGTGCGCGACAACTCCGGTTCCGGCGAGTGTTATGGCGGTTTGGCCGTAGACTTCGCGGATTATTCGGATTATCATTTTTATGCGGAATTACAGAATATGGAAAACCTCATGGAGACATTTACACCCGGATGGCAAAACAGGCGCCCCTGGCTTTTCGGAGAATTCTGCGACAGCGACACTTTGCGGAATCTTCCCGATGTAAGGCGTCAGTTGGGGGTCAAGCATCTCTGGTGGGAATCCGGATCTGTGGAAACAAATCCCGTCAGTGGGTTGAAGCCGGATTTTCGATTGGACATCCAGGATGCCAGGTCAGAGCATTACGGGATTTCGGCTGACTTTCCCTTGCTTGGGCAACTCTCTTTGAACCATGCGATGGCTCATCGCAAAATGACGATGGAGCTGACCCGTTCTTTTCCGGAGATAGGCGGATATGTCATCACCAGCCTGCGTGACGTGCCCATTGCCACATCCGGCCTGCTGGACGATGCACTCGAGCCCAAATATGACGCGGGCAGCTTCAGGCAGTTCAATGATGACCTCGTGCTGATTCCCGCCTGGGATCTGACAAGGGAATGGATCAACGGCGACAGGGTCATGAACGGGGAACGGTTCAACTTTTTCAGCGGAAGTCAATACGGTCTTCACATACTGGCGAGCAATTATTCCGGTGCCGATCTGGCCAACCAAGACGTAAGCTGGAAGCTGTGCCGGCATGACCAGGCAGGGGTTGCCTGTGGGGAAAATGCAGCCGGCATCGGTATTGCCGGCAGGCATGATGCTTCTTCAGGCGACGCAGACGACATTTGTGAAGAGCTCCTGTCCGGCGACGCAGACGAAATTTGTGAAGAGATCCTGTCCGGCGAGGCAGGGTCGGCATTCGGCACGGTCTCCAGGGGAAGTGTCCGGGAGCTGTGCAGGCTAAACCTGGTCCTGCCCATTGTCAAGGAAGCTTGCGCGTATGAATTGTCTGTGGAGATGAAGTGCGGAAGGAACTCCGCTGCAAACAAATGGCCCGTATTTGTTTATCCATATCACGCATTCCCGAAAGACATTGCATTTTATGACCCGATCAACGCATTGTCCGCCGTACTGGCCAATGCCGGCACCCGAGAACTGGCAGATGGCGAGGAACCCGGGCAGTGCGGCATGGTGGCGACGACAAGGCTGACACCGGAGATTTTGCGGTGGGCGGGGAGAGGTGGCGGGGTCTTCCATATGCAGCGTGGAAACGGCAGGCTCCCGGTGAGGAAGGTCGC
>JANYKF010000400.1 GCA_025361665.1 Clostridiaceae bacterium | reverse complement strand
CCAGTTGCCTTTTTTCGGATCAATCCGGTGATGTTTCCCGAGGAGGACCAGATGCCTGAACTGATTGGATTTGTCGTTGTCGCGGGACACATGGACATCGAATGGTATCAGCCGATGAGGTCCTACCGGTTCTGGACAGTTGAGGCGCTGGAGCAGCTGAAGCATATAGCCGCTCATCGCCCCGATTTCAAGAACTATGTGCTCGATGGGCAGGTGTTTCCGCTGGATGCTTATCTTGAAGTCGTTCCCGGGGATCTTCAGGCCATGATGGGTCTGGTTGCATCTCGGAAGCTGAGCATCGGACCCTTCTACACACAATTTGACGAATGGCTGCCAAGTGCCGAGGCAATCATCCGGAACTGCCTTTATGGCAACCGCCTGTCCAATCGATATGGCCGGTGCATGATGGCCGGGTATCTGCCGGACAACTTCGGACACCCGCTGCAGATGCCGCAGATTCTTAACAATTTCGGGATTGACAGTTTGCTTTTCATGCGCGGCATGCCCGAAATCGAGGGAGGTCATCCGGATGAATTCATCCTTGAGGGACCCGATGGTTCACGCGTGCTGGCAAGTCATTTCAGGGAAAGCTACGGCGGTGCCTTCAATTTGTTCAATAAAGTCGTTGACCCGATTCAGCCTCGCGATGTCCCATATTATCCGGGGTATCTGTCTTATGAATGGCATCTTGAACTGGCAGATCATGATGATCCGGAACGAATCGCCACGGAACTTGTTGAAAATGCCCGACGCATCGCAGAACGGTATCCGTCAGGCATCATTCCCTTGATTGCCGGGTTCGACCACCTCCCGCCGCAGATCAACATCGGCGATTCGATCAAAATCGCCAATGACAGCCAGAAAGACATAAGATTTGTCTCAGGCGATGCCGAAGACTATATCAACATGGTCAGGGAGCGTTTGGGTCTGCGGACAAATCTTCAGGAAGCAAGCCCGAATCATCCGGCAGAATTTCAGGAAGCAAGCCCGAATCATCCGGCAGAATTTCAGGAAGCAAGCCAGAATCATCCGGCAGACTTTCAGGAAGCAAGCCAGAATCATCCGGCAGACTTTCGGGAAGCGGATCTGCATCACCCGCTTGTCCTGCGTGAAGAAATGCTTGGCTCGGTCTATCAGTTCATCCTGCTGGGCGCATTGTCTACCCGGACATATCTGAAGCAGAAGCAGTTTTCAGCTGAAATGCTCATGGAAAAATACGTTGAGCCATTGACGGCCCTCGCCGGCTGCCATGGATACGCCGGGAAACCGGCCCTTTTGCACGAAGCCTGGCGCAACATCCTGATCAACAGCGCGCATGACAGCATACATGGGTCCAGTACCGACGAGGTTCACATCGAGATGGAGGCCCGTTATGCAGCCGTTCACCAGATCGCCGCCGGGGTGATGCATGATGTGCTGAAGTTCGCCGGCCGGCATGTCCTGCATTGGTGGGACATGAAGGCAAAAGGAATCGTCGCCTATGCACCGGCATCGTCCTCTTTCCCTCAAACGGCGGAAGTATGGCTGCCGATTGGTGACAAGGCAGGATTCATAATCGATGGACAAGGAGCGAAGATGCCAACCCAGATTTTACAGAGGGATCCGATTGCGATGAACGGTATTGGTTTGCCCCGCAACGGAGCTTGCCCGGCGGAGGTATACCGCAAGGTCCTGTTTTCCGACAGCTTTGACAGTCTGCAAATCAAAACCTATGCCTGGCAGGATGCTGGCCCGGTTCAGGCAAATCAGGCAGATCAGGCAAATCAGGAAAATCAGGAAAATAAAGAAAATCCAGCCAATATCGCAATCGAAAACAGTCTGCTGCACATAGAAGTTTCAGGGTCGCTGATCCATATTCTTGACAAGCGTACGGGCAGGCAATACTGCAATCTGAACCTGATTGAGGAAGAAGCGGACGCCGGA
This sequence comes from Clostridiaceae bacterium, assembly GCA_025361665.1. Lineage (GTDB taxonomy): Bacteria > Bacillota > Clostridia > DSM-8532 > DSM-8532 > JAEWSN01. The sequence continues at coordinate 11,647 of JANYKF010000400.1, read as the reverse complement.
GACGCCTGGGACTATTCACCCCCATGGATTCCGGGAGAAACGGTCCGCTCAACACGATTCCCATTCAAATGCCGCCTGGCGGAAGACGGCCCTGTCCGACAAACGCTTGAGATGACCGGCACGCTGAGCATTCCGGCACAATTGAATGGGGATGCGAGAAGTGACGAACGGGTCGAGATGCCGGTGACGTTCACAGTATCATTGTTCAGCCTGATTCCCCGGGTCGATGTTCGATTGGTCCTTGACAACAGGGCCAGGGACCATCGGGTGCGGCTCCGCTTTCCCGCCAACGTGAAAGCAACGGAGATCCTGTCACAAGGTCATCTGGCCATTCTGAAACGTCCTGTCAGTCCGCCTGAACCGAAACAGGCATGGCGGCAGCCGCCAACCCGGCTCTTTCCGTTCCGGGAATGGCTTGCCGTGCAGGATTGTCAAAACGGGCTTGCCATCGCGGTCAAAGGGCTCTATGACTATGAAGCCGTCCCGAATCCGCTGACCGGGCAGCCGGATATCTGCATCACGCTGCTTCGGGGAATTGGCAAAATGACCCGCGAGAACATGATGCAGCGGGTCGAAAGGGCATCCGATCCGTTTGACACGCCCGGTGCGCAGTGCCTGGGATTGCAGGCATTCGAATGGTCCTACCTTCCATATGCTGTCAGCCAGGATGATCTTGCCCCGTTCCGGCCCATTGCCAATGCGTTTTTCTGCCCTCCGGTTGTTCATGCGATTCGTTCGGATTCCGTGGATGAACGATTGACGGATTTCAGCCATCTTGTCCGCGGGCTGCCGGAACACGTCTGCCTGTCTGCTTTCAAATGCTGTCACGATGAGGATGGCATCATTCTCAGGTTCTATGAAAACCAGGGAAAGAGCGGGCAGATCAGCCTGGATGTCAGGGGTTTCAGTGAGGCAATGATCTCGGACATGAATGAATCCACAGGAGACTTGCTGAAGATCGTCGAAGGACATGTCGCCATGGAAATCAGGCCATATCAAGCCGTCACCTTGAAGCTGTCACGCTGAACAACAGAATCGCGTGGTCAGGAAACAAACTGGAGGGAATCATGTTCGCATCACAAGAGATTGAAAACAGATACCATGCGGCTTTCAGCCGGTATGCCGCGGCTATGGACAACAACATGCCGGACCGCATTCCGATACGGTTTTTCTTTGAGGAAATTGCCGCGAAATATGCCGGATATACAACCCAGCAAACGGCCTGCGACTATCGCCTGGCTTTTGACGCCACCCGGAAGATGGCGATGGAACTGAATGTGGACGCGGCGATGCTCAACGCCATCTGGAGCAACTATGGCGTGGGGAAAGGCGCTTCCTGGAAATATTTCGCCGTGCCGGGGGTGGATGTTTCACCGGACAGCGTGTGCCAGTTTCACGAACCGGCCTCCGAGGCCGACCTCTGCATGAAGGCGGATGAGTACGACGAGTTTGCCGATGACCCGACGGCCTTCCTCCTGACCAAATGGTTTTCCCGATATACGACCCGGCTTTCTCCTCCCGGCGGCCCTGTTGCCTTTCAACACAATGCCGCGCTGATTTCCGGAGCCATGGCGTATGCCCGATACATCGGTTCATTCGGGGAATATGCCGACAAGTTGAAATATGAGGCCGGCGTCGTCTCCGCCAATGCGGGCATGATCAAGGCGCCTTTCGATTTGCTGATGGACAAACTGAGAGGTTACCAGGGCTCGGTCATGGACGCCTTCACACAGCCGAAAAAGGTATTGAAAGCCTGCGAAGCGCTGATGCCGCACATCGTGAAGAATGCCCTTGGCGGTGCGGACGCTGACAGGAACGCACCCATCACGATCTGGGCGCACCGGGGAACTGTCCCGTTCATCACGCCGGAGATGTTCGATGGCATCATGTGGCCCACGCTGAAACCTGTTTTCGAGGAAATTATCGCAAAGGGACATCGTATCCTGTTCTATGGCGAAGGCAACTGGGAAGCCCACTATGACAAGCTGCTGGAGTTTCCTGCGGGCAGCATCATCTATCATCTTGACAAGGGTGATCCCTTGAAACTGGTGAATACGATCAAGCGCAAGTTTGCCGTCAGCGGCGGGCTGCCCTATGAATTGCTGGCCTGGGGCACGAAACAGGAAGTGGAGGCATATTTGGCGAAACTCTTTTCCGCACTTGCGCCGGAAGGGGGATACATCCTGGATTCCACGGCATTGATGATGCAGGACATCAACGTGGACAACGTGAAGACGGCGATTGCATATACCATGGAGCATGGCGCATACAGCCGGTCTTCCGCCGCTAAACACCGTGAAAGGGAGAGCCCCTCGAACCCCGCGCCCATGGAGATGGGGAAACGGCCGCCGGGTGTCTGCATCCCTTGGGAGGAAGAGAGCCGCGGGTACACGCATCTTTCCGGAGACACGGCACTTGTGCGGAATAGTTGGGAAGAGGCGGACTTCTGGGTGTACAATTATATTTGGACGACGCTGCTGTGGTAGTCCGCGGAATTCGACAGGGAAACCTTTGCTGTGGCAGTCCGCTGAATTCCAGAGGGAAACCTGCAGTCGAAAGATATGATACACTACATATGCTTCGCGGCGAATTACCAGGAAGACCTGTATTTGTGCCCATGCTCAGTGAAAATTGCACACCAGCAGCACAAATACAGGATAAAACTGACAGGGTACGATATTCCGAATACGGGTTCACAAGGAGATCAGGATGAACAATTACAGAATGACCATTCAATATGACGGCGGAAGATACAAGGGTTGGCAGCGGCTTGGAGAGGGCGAGAACTCCATTCAAGGGAAAATCGAAAAGGTTTTGTCTGAAATGGAAGGAAAAAAAGTTGAAATCATCGGAAGCAGCCGGACGGATGCCGGCGTGCATGCCATTGCCCAAATCGCCAATTTCAAAAGCAGGGCGAAACTGGTTGAATCCGAAATCATGCAGTATCTGAACAGGTATCTTCCGGAAGACATCAGCATCATCGATGTTGCGGCGGTCCCGGATATTTTCCATTCCAGGTACAATGCGAAAGAGAAGACCTATTTGTACCGGATCTGGAATGAAGCCTATTCGAATCCCTTCATGCGGAAATTCAGCATGCATGTGCCGCAGAAGCTCGATCTCGCCTCCATGAAAGGCGCAGCCCGGTTCTTCATCGGCGAGCATGATTTCACAGCCTTCACCAATGCGCGTTCAAAGTCGAAGTCAATGGTACGCGTGATCACGTCCATCGAGATCAAGGAAGCCAACGGGTTCGTTGACATCCGGGTTCGTGGGGATGGCTTTCTCCACAATATGGTAAGGCGGATCGTCGGAACCATGGTTGAGGTCGGATTGGGTGAAATGGATGCGGAAGCCATCCCGGACATCTTTGATTCAATGGAGCGGAACCAGGCAGGGCATATGGCGGATGCATGCGGACTCTATCTGGAACGGGTAAGTTATTGACGCTTCTGCTTCATGACAAGGTCCACCGTGCGCCTGGCTATTGATGCTTCTGCTTCATGACAAGGTCCACCGTGCGTCTGGCCATGTCGGAAATCTTCACCATGCCGAAGCCGTCCACACCGGATTTCAATGTGTCGCAAAGCGGGTCAATCCAGGAAGCGGGCAGTTTTGACGCGCCAAGCATCATCCCCACGATGGAGCCGACTGTGGCCCCGTTGCAGTCCGTATCCAGCGCGCCGACAACTGCAATGCCGATTGATTTCTCGAAGTCAAGTTCCCCATAGAGCAAGGCCACGCTGACAATCAGCGCGTTTGAGATTGTATGGCACCACTCGTGCCCCTTCTTTTCATCGTAGCGCTCATGGATGTTGTCCAGGGCAGCTTCCCAGTCGAGAACCCCGGCCTGTTTCCAGAAGATGACTTCCTGCACTTCTTCCGCCAGCCGGCAGTGTTCCGGGATTTGGGAGAGCCCGGCCTCCAGCACGATGTTCACTTCGGACGAAACGGCTGCGGCTGAAAGCATCGCCGCCATCATCATTTCACCGTATATGCCGTTTTTCACATGGGAGATGGAGGCATCCCTCCAGGCCATGTCCGCGCCGAGGGCCGGGTTTCCAGGTGCGGCGTATCCGAAGAAATCCGCGCGGATCTGTGCGCCGATCCATTCCCTGTATACGTTGCGGAAAGAGGCGGATTGCGGAGGTGGAATGGAGGCCGCGAGGTTCCTGTATGCCACGCGTTCAGCCGTGCAGACATGCAGCAGCGGCAGATTCGTCAGCCACGATTCGGCAACATCCTCCGGCGTGAATCCGAAGCCATAGGTTTCAAGCACTTTCAATCCGATGACGGTGTAGTTCGTATCGTCATCCTCAGGCATATAGGCAACATTGTTGATCCAATTCTTCTTGTCGCTGCCATATACATGGCCCTCATCCCGCACATCGTATCGGGTTCTCAATTCTTCGCCGATATCGGAGGAAATGTAGTGCTTGAACGGATAGTTGCCTGTTTCTTTCAGCAGCCCGCGAATGCGGTCCCTGCGCCAACCTTCGATGGGTTGGCCAAGCAGGCATCCGGCGCACCGGCCCAGCCAGGCGCCATGGACCCGGTCCAGAAGGACCGCTGCATCCGGCATTGCGGCCGGGATGGTCCAGTTCTTTGCAGTTGTGGGTCTCAGCCTTTGGATGCTCTCGAGGTCCGAAGGCTCTTCGAAGCGGTAGCCTTCCGTGACTGGCAGTGAAAGCATCTCATCCAGAAGCTCGCCGGCCATCCGCTCGCGGTCTGGGTCATCCGCCGGCATTGCCTGAATCGCGCCGATGCGTTCTTCATAGCCCGATATGTCTTTGCCTTCTTCCTTGCTTTGCTGCAGCTCGAAGTGCAGATCCGGAGCGTTCAACATCCAGGGTTGGTTTTTCAGCATGGCCGTATCCTCCTTGCCTTTCGGCGCGATCACGTTCAGGATTCATGAGGAATTCTGCTCCCGCCCTTGTCTGCGGGAGTCGTATCGGCTGGCATGACACTCCTCCGAACAGTATATCATCAATCAGCAGGCAATGAACACGCCTCATCAAAACAGATTGAACAACCCGTACGGTTCTGCTATATTGAACTGGTTGAAGCAACGCGCCGACAGAAACAGATTGCATCTGGCCAACCATAGTGAATGGGATCAGATAAGCCACAGTGAACTGCATCTGACAAACCATATTGAACAGCAGCTGTTCTGCGATTCAGAGTTGGGAGGAACAACATGTTTGACGTTGCGTGCATAGGCATCCTGGTGGCCGATGTGGTCACGCGGACTGTCCGCACCCTGCCGGAGACCGGCAAACTGACGCTGGTGGATCATATCGATTTGTTCACGGGCGGCTGCGCGGTCAGCAGTGCCATCGACATGGCGCGCATCGGGCTCCGCACGGCGGTTTCCGGCAAAGTGGGCGCCGACGGGTTCGGTTCGTTCATGCGCGGAGCCTTGCGGCAGGCCGGTGTTGAAGACCGCTACGTGGCTGAAGACCCGCATGTCGGAACCTCGGCTTCCGTCGTGCTTGTGGATGCGCACGGCGAACGCAGTTTTCTGCACAGCCTGGGTGCAAACGCGGTCTTCACCGACACGGATGTGCCAGAAGCCTTGCTGGAACAGTCCCGCATCGCTTTTGTGGCCGGAACGATGCTCATGCCCGCTTTTGATGGTGACTCTTGTGCCAGGGTCCTGAAAAGGGCGAAGGCACTTGGGAAAACAACCGCGCTGGATACCGCCTGGGACTCGAAAGGACGCTGGATGACCGTGCTGAAGCCGTGCATGCCGCATATCGACCTGTTCCTGCCCAGTTATGACGAGGCGGTGGAATTGTCCGGACAACGGGATCCGGTTGTCATTTCCGAACTGTTCCTCGGCATGGGCGTGCAGACGGTTGTCATCAAGCTCGGGGCGGACGGGTGCCTCATCCGCCGGGCGGAGGAGACATGGCGCATTCCCGGGTTCCCCGTGAAAGAAGTGCTGGACACCACTGGGGCCGGAGATGCCTTCTGCGCGGGCTTCCTCACAGGGGTCACACTTGGTTTGCCGATGCCGGAATGCGGCAGGATGGCCAATGCGGTGGGCGCGCTCTGTGTATCCGGCGTAGGCGCATCGACGGGCATCAGGTCCATGGACCAGGTGAAGGCATTGCTGGATAGACCATAGATGCTTCGCCCCGAACACCAGGAAGCCACTATAAATGCGTCTTGGCTTCATGGTTTCCGTTATTGAACAGACGCATTTATAGGATAGAGGCGGGATATCATGAGGGAACTGAAAAAATTCGTGCAATACGGAGCCGGAAACATCGGGCGTGGCTTCATCGGGCAACTGTTCTCGGAAGCCGGATATGAAGTGATTTTCATCGATGTCGACCCGGTCGTGGTGGAAGCGTTGAACCGGGAACATCGGTATCCCGTGCGCATCGTGGCCCGTGAGGGATACACGGAAACCTGGATGGAACCGGTGTCCGCGGTGGATGGCCGAAATCTTGAAGCCGTCATCACGGCCATCGCGACGGCCGACATGATGGCAACCGCAGTGGGGGCGAATATCCTGCCGCGCATTGCAGGTCCGCTGGCCAAAGGATTGCAGCACCGCTGGGAGGATGGCGTCACCCGCCCGCTGGACATTCTAATCTGCGAGAACCTGATGGATGCCAACCATTATCTCGCCGAACTGGTTCGTCATGAATTGCCGGAAGAGCTGCACGGGATGTTTTCGGAACGGGTCGGGCTGGTGGAGGCTTCCATCGGGCGCATGGTTCCCGTGATGACACCGGAACAGAAAGCGGACAATCCGCTGCGTGTCTGTGTGGAAGCATACAAGACCCTGCCGGTCGACAAGGATGCCTTCCGTGGACCGGTTCCCCCTTTGGCGACGATTGAGCCCAGTTCTCCATTTCGGTTCCATCTGGAACGGAAATTGTACCTGCACAACATGGGTCATGCGATGACGGCTTACCTTGGATACCTGAAGGGCTGTACATTCCTGTATGAAGCCATTTGCATGGCGGATATCCGCCTGTTCGTGCAGTCGGCCATGACCGATGCCGCCCGTTCGCTGGCCATGCGGCATGAAAAGCCACTGGAGCCGCTGCTTGCCCATGTGGAGGATCTGCTTTACCGTTTTGGAAACCCAGCGCTGGGTGATACCGTCTTTCGGGTGGGTCGAGATCCCGTCCGAAAACTGGCAGCTGAAGATCGATTGGAAGGGGCTGCGCGTCTTTGCATTTCACAGGGCTCTTTCCCGTCATGGCTGTGCGTCGGAATTGCGGCGGCATTTCTGTTCAACCCGGAGGAAGATGCGTCCGCCATGGACCTGCAGAGGGAACTATCACAACAGGGGCTGGAAGCCGTGCTGCAAAACCGGTGCGGCATCGGTCCGGAAGAACCGCTGGGGTGTTCCGTGGTGGAATGCTTCAACCTGCTGAAGAAGGGTTCTTTGCTGGAGAGCATGATTGGGCTGGCTGAGCAAGGGAAACAAATGCAAATCACTTCAACAACAAGGGGGGAACACGGATGACGCATTTGATGAAGATGGAAAAAATGGCCAAAACCAACCTCGGGGAACTCAATCTGGTGATGCATGACATGCACCCGAATGATTGGGGAGCCCGATGCATGCTGGAGCTGCAATATGCATTCAAGCTATCGGAGAGTGAAGGCGGTGCATACGACCAGTTGGTTTTCGACGCCACCGATATTGCATGGGAAGCCTATGTTTCGGAAGGCGCCCTCACAAAGGCAACCACGATCGCCGTGGAGCAGGCACTGTCACCCATTGCCGAAAAGGCCAAGGGATACAGTCTGCTTTGCATCGGCCATGCCCATATCGATATGAATTGGATGTGGGGATTCGATGAAACGGTGTCCATCACACTGGACACCTTTCGCACCATGCTGGATCTGATGAAGGAATATCCCGGGTTCACATTCGGGCAAAGCCAGGCCTCGGTCTATCGCATCGTTGAGCAGTATTGCCCGGAAATGCTGGATGAAATCAGGCAGCGTGTTCATGAAAAACGGTGGGAAGTCACCGCTTCCACCTGGGTTGAAGCGGACCGCAACATGCCCAATCTGGAAAGCATGGCCCGCCATTTTCTGTATACCAAACAATATCTGTCCAATCTGCTGGAGATCGATCCGGCAAGCTTGAATATCGACTATGAGCCGGACACATTCGGACACAATATCAATGTGCCGGAGGTTTTGTGTGATGGGGGCGTCAAGTACTATTACCACTGCCGTGGATATGACAAGCAGGTGCTGTACAACTGGAAAGCCCCTTCAGGACGCGCCATCCTCGTTTTCCGGGAACCGACCTGGTACAACTGGGCGATGAATGGCCGCTGCGCCCTTGTCGTGCCGGAGTTCTGCAAGAAAAACGGACTTGATTCGATGCTTCGCGTCTATGGGGTGGGCGATCATGGCGGTGGCCCCACCAGAAGGGACATCGAAAAGATAATCGACATGAATGCCTGGCCCATATTTCCCGCATTCAAGTTTGGAACGTATGAACAGTTCTACAACCATGCGGAACAAAACCGCGAGGCATTTCCGGTCGTCGAAGGTGAGTTGAATTTCATTTTCGATGGCTGCTACACCACGCAGACCCGTCAGAAAAAAGGCAATCGCCTGGGCGAGGCAATTCTGGCGGAAGCCGAAGGGACGGCCGCATTGGCGGAAATGGCCCTCGGAACCCCGTACAAGGCGGCAGAATTCACCGATGCATGGAAAAAAATCTTGTTCAACCAGTTTCATGACATCCTTCCCGGGTCAGGCACGGTGGATACGCGGGAATATGCGATGGGCCAGTACCAGGAAGTCTTTGCCACCGCCAACACCAGCCGCCAGATGAATGTCCGCGCGTTTTCCGATGCAGCCGACACATCCGCTTTTTTCCTGGAGGAAGACATTTCCCTGACCCGCAGCGAGGGAGCCGGGGTCGGATTCGGACTGACTCAGGGCAGGCTGCCGCAGACCGGTCGGCATGCGGGCCTGAGGCGGCTGTTCACCGTGTTCAATCCGCTTCCGTCCGAGCGGGAGGAACTGGCGGAGATCACCCTGTGGGACTGGAACGGCGACGCCGCACGCATGCAGTGGACCGATGCGCTTGGAAACAAGCTTGGCCACCAGGTGACAACCACGGGATATGACGACTATTGGGGGCACCTGCACGCAGAAGTCCTGGTGAAGGTGAAGATGCCTGCCATGGGCTATACAACCGTGATCTTGAACGAAGCCGGTCCAACCACCTTCTCGGTGAAGGTTCTTGACCCGAGAGTGGATCGGATCGTGGAAACCGTTCTGGAAAATGAGCATGTCCGCGTGGTTCTTGACCCTTGCGATGGCTGCATCACCTCTTTTGTGGAGAAAAAGACAGGTGAAGAATTTGTGAAGCCCGGTTGCCCGATGGGCGTCTTTCGCCTGGTGGAGGAAGACCCGATTCGCGGCATGTCGGCATGGCAAGTTGGCCGTCATATGAATGTCGACATTCTGAACAAGGGTGTCAAAATCACAAAAATCCAAATCGGTTCGGAATTCTTCCGTCAGAGCCTGTCGTATGAGGCGGAATTTGGAAATGGGTCCAAACTCTTCGTCATGGTTTCTCTGGATGCCGGAGAGAAGATGCTTCGCTTTGACACGACCGTCCGTTGGCAGGAAATCGGCCGGCAGGACGCCTTCTATCCGCAGCTCAATTTCCACATGCCGGTGGCGTACGGCTATGTCAATGTCAGATACGATGTGCCGATGGGTGTCATCGACCGGGAACTTCTGGAAATGGATGTCCCCGCACAGTCTTTCGGAATGCCGGTGAACGGCACGGGTTCCTCTTTGATGCTCATCAGCGACTGCAAGTATGGCTTTCGCGGTACGGTGAAAGGGCTGTCCCTCACGCTCATCCGGTCCTCCGTGGATCCGGATCCGTGGCCGGAAGTCGGGGAACACCGCATGCGGATGGCCATCGCGCTTGGCAGCCGGGGCAAGGCGGAAGCGATCTCCGCAGCCAGGGCATTCTGCAGCAAGGTTGTTGTTGCCTCCACAAAGGCGCACAAAGGGTCCATGCCGGCCTTTCAATCCCTGATGGCATTTTCGGGCAACGGGCTGGTCCTTTCCTCTGTGAAAAAGGCAGAGGATCGTCACGGGATCATCCTCCGCTACTATGAAGCGGAGGGGAAATCGGGCCGCGGCACAGTGAGGGTGATGAAGCCCCCGAAGGGTGCGATACAGGTGAACCTGCTTGAGCAGCCTGTCGATGGTCAAGTCGACGTGGAGGGTGATCTGGTGCATTTCGACTACCGGGCAAATGGCGTGGGCAATCTGAGGATACAATTCTAGGACGGGAATTGAACAGGGACATCCATCAACGGCCTACCGGGAAAGCTTCCGGCTCCTGAATGTCTTTGTCAAGCGGAGTTCCTTGATTTTCGCTGTCAGTTTGTTATGCAGGCGCAGGGCGAATTTTTTCTGGGCGTATCGGTAAACGTGAACCACTTCGGCGGCCAGCTCCACGCTTCCGTAGGAAGAAACGGAAGCGAGGGTACTGGCCTTCAGCTTTTCCCTTTCGTCGGGGGACAGGGCGAAATACCCTCGGACGCACTGCTCAAACCCGGCTGCGTCGTCGAAGATGAATCCGTTCACCCCATGCTCAATCTGGCCTTTGTTGACGGGATCGCGCCGTATTACGGCCGGGAGGCTCGAGGCCAATCCTTCCAGCATGGAAATGGAGTAGATTTCGGTCAGGGAGGCGGAGACAAAAAGATCCGCCATGTGGCAGTAGGTTGGCACCTCCGCATTGGGAACCGAACCGGGGAAATGCACCCTGCCGGTGAGATGGAGGCGGGCCGCCTGTTCCCTGAGCGATGCGAGCGCAGGCCCGCTGCCGACGATCATCATTTGATAGTCTGCATCTCCGGCAAAGCACCGGCTGAAATAGTCAATCAGCACATCCATGCTTTTTTCCGCCGCCACTCTGGAAATGGCGATGAGAAGCTTCGTGTCCGGCAGAATCCCATATTTTTCCTTCAGTGCATCCACCCGATCCCGGTGCATCTGATCCCGGCTGAACGCATACAGGTCGGGGCAATTCCGGATGATATGAATGTTGTGATGAATGCCGTGCCGTCGGCAGAATTCCTCAACTTTTACTGAGGGTCCGATGATGGCGCTGGATCTTTTGGTCAGCTGTTTCAGATAAACGGAAATGGTCTTGTTCAGCACAAAAGTCATGCCGCTTGGGGCGACATAATGGAGATAATCGTCATACATCGTGTGGATCGTATAAACCATGGGGATATTGAGGATGCCTGCCGCCTGCATGCCGAAGAAGCCCACTCCGAACTCGTTGTGGATATGCGCAATATCCGGTTTGAACCGGTACAGATACCGCAGCCTGTTTGCGCTGACAGGCGACGCGATGCCATATCCGTAAATTCTCTTGATTGTATGGGCAGGGCAGCGCAGGATGCCATCGTCAACACGGTGGTGCTTCACCTTGGGGTCCGCCGTAACGATGAGAACATCGTGACCGAGTTTCTCGAGGCCCTCCTTCAGCAGTCGGATATGCGTGACGATACCGTTGATGTAGGGGAGGTAGGTTTCCGTGAAAATGGCGATCTTCATGTGAGTCCCCACCCTTTCAAGTACTCATATATCTGGTAGGTCAGGGACCTCTCGGTCC
>JANYKF010000398.1 GCA_025361665.1 Clostridiaceae bacterium | reverse complement strand
CGGTGACCAGGTTGACCTGATGTATACGTCCGACTGGGCCTATTACTCCCAGGAAGCGGCCAAAGGCGCTTTCATGGAAATCACGGATGAATTCGTCACAAAGTACATGCCGATGACGAAGGAAAAGCAGGTGCCCGACTCCTGGAATGAAGTGAAAATCGGCGGGAAAATGTTCGCCATCCCGCAAAGCAAGATCAACCACAATGACGGCATGGTCGTCATCCGCGATGATCTCCGCACGAAGTACAACCTGCCGGAATTGAAGTCCATCGATGATTTTGAGAAATACCTCCTTACCATTGCCGAAAAGGAAAAGAGCATCATTCCATACAATGCGTCAAAAGACAATGACAGTTTCAACATCTTTTACAATCAGGACAAGAACAAGGTTGATATCGGGTATGACTTCACTTACGACTACAAAAGCGATACCATCATCCCGACCGTCGACGATGTCAGATATCAATTCCTGGATCCCGACTACATCTCCATCCTCAAACGCATGAAGACCTGGGCTGAAAAGGGAGTGTACCCGAAAAACGCGCTCAATAACGACATCCAGGTTCGGGACTCGCTGCAGAACGGGAAAAGTGCGGCTTTGTCATGGAACTTCACCGTTTACAGCGCAGGCAAACAAATGCGCACCAACAACCCCGAATGGGTGCCGGGCTATTATGACCTCACGCCGAATGGCCTGCACATGCCAATGAAGTATTCCAATGACTGCATCGCCATCGCCGCGGTATCCAAGAATCCGGAACGGGCCGCCGCCCTGCTTGATGTGATCAAGTTCAACCCCGCGGCAGGATTTGCCCTGCGCGCAGGTCTCGAAAACGTTCACTGGAAGGCTGTCGGCGCAACCGAATATACCGAGATCACAGCCAATACCCCGAATTACCTGCCCGATGCCTGGACCTGGGGCATCCGTCCCACACAGAATTATTTCGATGGCCTTGTACCGGGGTTCCGCAAGCTGCTGGGTGATGGTTCACCTGAAACCGTCGCAAATGACGCAATGATCAAAGTCTGGACCGCCGTTTACAAGAATGCGCCTTGCCGTGCATTCCGCTTCGATGAGCAATCTGTGAAAAATGAACTTGCCGCTGTGAATGCCCTGCGCGACCAGTACATGCCGGCACTCCGCCTGGGCATGGCCGGGGACGTGGACGCGAAAATCGCCGAGTTCCAGAAAGCTGCCGAGGGAGCCGGACTCCTCAAGATCACTAGTGAGTTCAAGACCCAGTTGGCCGCCTACATTGCCGCAACCTACAAGTGAATTCCAGACGGCGGCTTTCCCGTGCCAGAATACTCATGACGCCTCAAGGCTGTACATAAGAATGTAAATGCGGTTTCGCCGGATTTGCATGCCAATCCATCGTGATTCCATGCATGGAGGGAGAAGGGTAACCTTCTCCCTCTTGCCGGTATCCGGAAACGAAATGTCCGTTTCGGGTGAGAACAAGGAAAAATTGGGAGGGCAAGGATATGCGCATCACGGAATGCTTTGGATCAGGCTGGCTGTTCCAGCTGGACGACAGTCCGGAACAGACAGGTTTTGATCCGCTTTCAGAGACCCGGTTTTCCTCTCCGACGCTTGATGACGCCATGTGGCGAGGTGTCTGCCTGCCGCACGACTGGAGCGTGGAAGGGCCCTTCGACAAAGATGCGGTGGCTGGCGGGGATGGCGGTTTCCTGCCCTGCGGCGTGGGATGGTACCGGAAACATTTTTGCTTCAAGCCCAAAGACAGCGGGAAAACGGTGGAGCCGGATACGGGCCATGTATTCGTCCGTTTTGACGGCGTCTATCAAAAATGCGATGTCTGGCTGAACGGACATCATCTTGGTCATCATGCATTTGGCTACATGGGCTTTTCATTCGATTTGACCCCGTATCTGCAGGATGGCGGCAATGTTCTGGCCGTGCGTGCAGACAACGGTGTTCAGCCGAATTCCCGTTGGTACAGCGGATCCGGTATTACACGCAGTGTCTGGCTGACCCGTGCCGCAGGGACCCGGTTGTCCTGGTGGGGCGTAACTGTCACAACGGAAGACATCGGCGACGGCAAGACGCTGGTACGCGTCTCCGCCGAAGTGGAAGGAGAGGCGAAGGCGTGTGCGGAAATCCGGTTTGCGGTACTCGACGACGTCATCGGACCGGAAGGGGAAGTCGTGCTTGCGGAAAGCGTGGCATCGGCAAACGGGGCGGGTACCGTATCGTCGGAACTTGTACTTGCGGATGCACATCACTGGTCGGATCGGACGCCCGCCTTGTACAGGCTCCGGGTCGGGCTTTATAGAGCAAATTCTCCTGCATCTGCGGAAAAACCGTCATGCACCTGCAAAAGCGAAAATGATGCATCCGACTCTGAATTTGCAGCTCGCTTTCACGGGGATCAATCGGTGAAGATCGATGAAACAATGGTATCTTTCGGAATCCGGACCCTCACATTCGACAAGGACAAGGGCTTTCTCATCGACGGGACCCGTGTGAAATTGCGGGGAGTCTGCCTTCACCACGATGGCGGATGCGTGGGTGCGGCCGTGCCGGCGGTCATCTGGCACCGGCGTCTCCTGAAGCTGAAGGAAATGGGCTGCAATGCCATCCGCATGAGCCACAACCCGCCGGATCCGGAACTGCTCGAGGAGTGCGACAGGCTTGGATTCTACGTCATGGACGAGGCTTTCGACGAGTGGCGGGTGAAGAAGGCGAAGAACGGCCTTTCCGATCACGGGTACGGCGATTTGTGGGAGAAGAACCATATCGGCGATTTCACCGACATGGTCCGTCGTGATCGCAACCATCCGTGCATCATCCTCTGGAGCATCGGAAACGAGATTCCCGAACAGTCGCTAAACGGCGGGGAAGGGATGGCGAAGGAACTGATTGATCTCTGCCATAGCCTGGATCCGACGCGGCTCACGGTTTCCGGATGCGACAACATCAAATCGGAACCCCGGCCCGCGACGGAAGCGTTCCTGAATACCCTTGACGTCATAGGTGCCAACTATATCAACCGCTGGCGGAACCGGACTGAATTGTTCTACTCGGAAGAACGGCATGATCACCCGGAATGGCGGTTCGTCGGCACCGAGCATGGTGCCGGTGGCGGGTTCCGTGGCCGGTATGAGCTTGACGGGCAGGAACCGCATCACTGGTTCGGCGATTACCGTTCCCGCATGGTCCGTGTCTCGCCATTGCTCAAATATACGGAAGCATACGATTTTGTGGCAGGTGATTTCATGTGGACGGGCATCGATTATCTCGGCGAGTGCCGATGGCCTCACAAGAATGCCAGCAGCGGGTGCCTGGATACCTGCGGATTTCCGAAGGATTCCTTCTACCTGTACCAAAGTGTGTGGACGGAACACCCGATGATTCATCTTTTCCCGCACTGGAACTGGAAAGGGCGCGAAGGCCAGGTGATTGCTGTGCTGTGCTGCACGAATTGCGACACGGCGGAGCTCTTCCTGAATGGAAAGTCTTTCGGAAGGAAAAGCAAGCAGTTCCCGCTGCAGGGCATGACGAAGACGTACGCGCATTTCGAACGGAAACTGCCTCAGCCGACCACGGCGGATCTTCACCTTCAATGGGATGTGCCGTATGCCGAGGGAAGGCTGGAAGTGATCGGATACCGTGAAGGGGTGCCGGTCTGCACGGAGGTTTGCGAGACAACCGGCGCTCCTTGCACACTGACCGTGCTGGAGGAATGCCCCGAAGCCCGTCTTGATTCGGAAGCCCGTCTGGAGCAAAGCCTGACAGGGTCCACGGGCGCAAGGCGGTTCCACCAGCTGGTCATTCGGGTTGCCGATGCAAAGGGGATGCCGGTGCCGGATGCAGAGGCGCCTGTGACGGTGCGGGTAACTGGAGCCGGGAGTTTTACGGCAATGGACAACGGAATGCCGGAAGACCGCACCCCGTTTCAAGTCCCTGAAAGACGCACATTGGGCGGATTGGCCTATGTTCTGGTTGAACGGGACGGAGAAGGGGTCATTGAAGTGTCGGTGTCCGGAGAAAACCTGCAGGAGGTCGTGCTGAAGCTGACAAACATGTAAATCATCCTTGATTCCACTGTAAAAAGTCGATTTTCGACTTTTTCATGCAAGTTGCTTACTGCAACTTGCATGCATTCTGCGGCAGATGCCGCAGAATGACAGCGAATCATCCTTCATTTGGCACGGGCAGCGAGAAAATCCTTCATCTGGATTTTTGCCTCCTGCTTCAGCACATCCACGCCGGCGCTTTTCATCAGATCGGCCATCACGCGGAGGGTCTCGTCCACGTCCTGGACGGCACCCACGGCGAGCGGGTCGCCATATCGCTTGAACGCAGCGGCCACAAGGGTGAGTTCGGTTTTTGCATTGCTGTTGGTGAAGGCGAATGCGGAAAGCGGCATGTCAAACAGCACGTCATTGGCATGGGCCCGCAGCTCCGCATATTGTTCCGGCCAGTCGGCCATTGGCGCCCATTGGTCCTTATTGGTGAACCAAAAGCCAGTATGGGTGTAGATGGGCGATTTTCCGGGAACCGGGGTGGACAGGCGGACTTTTCCATCCTCCGTGAGGGTATAGTTCCTGCCTTCTATCCCAAAACTGACGAGGTTGTTGTAGGCCGGGTTTTCCATCACCAGGTCCAGCACCATCATGGTTCGCTCGGGGTGACGGTTGGATGCGCTGAGCGCCACTCCGTTGTTGATGTACGGGTCCCGCACGTAACGTCCGCTTTTCGACAGAAGCGGGACAACCTTCACGTCGAAACCCATGCTTTCCGCCACCAGGATGTTCGCATCCACATCATAGAGGTTTCCGAGCGCCACGCCAGATTTCCCCTCCTGAAAAGACTCCTTGCTGCGGACCGAGTTGGCGAACGGGTTGGGATTCGTGTATTGCCTGTCGTACCAGGATTTCATCAGCAGGCAGGCCCTGCGGTAACTCGTCAGAGCCGGTTCATCCGTATACGCGACGACATTGAAGGCCGGATCCTCCGAATTGAATGTGACACCCTCGCAGACAACACCAGGCAAGAACCCGTATTCGCCCATCAGAGTGAATCGGCAGGTGGTGATATCATACCCGTTGTCCAGGTTCATGGGAACAAGGCCGGGTTCATGCTCCTTCAAGGCTGCCAGATAGGGTTCCAAATCGGCAAACCTGGCAATATCGGGAATATTGTATTTTTTGCGCAAATCTTCCCGGATGAGCATCACCGGATATTTCTTGTCCGGCGTGGCGGTGGGAATCATGAAGATCCGGCCGTTCACCTTTGTGTCGGCCCAGGCGGGAATCGGCGTGGTGGCCATGTGTTTGGGCATCCAGCGGTTGAGGGTGTCCGGGGTCAGCTCAAAAAAAGCGTCTTTTGGAGCTTCCGTGAAATACTGGCACCAGTTGGCCGTGTAGATCCAGTCGACCCCTTCTCCTGCTGCCAGCACGAGCGGGTATCGCGAGGACAGTTCACCCCAGTTGATGAAATTGACTTCGAGCGACGTGTTGAGATCGATGGCCAGCTTTTTGTTGACGGCTTCCATGACGGCCGGCATGTCGTCCGGCTGCGGTCCGATGAGGTAGCCTGTGACGGTGTCCGGCTGCATCAGGTTGGCGGCGGCTGCATCAGCCGCAGAGACGGCGGAGGGGCTTTGCCTGGAACCGGCGGGGGAGGACATTCCGTTGGATCCGATTCCCGGGAGAAGGGTTGGCAGGCCGCCGCACCCATTCAACAAAAGGATTCCCGAAAGCAGAACCATCCGAATCAGCTTCCCCATGTCGTCTCCTCCCATACACCGGACAGTTGATGCTATTATTTATGCTCATTGTAACGCACGGGTTGCACGGAGTAAATGGACGGGATCACAATCATTTCCGTACGGCTGACAACGTGGTAAGATGAATCCGCGGGAATCCCATTTTGGAATCGTCCGTTTCAGGAGGCAATATGTTCAAATTGCTGATTGTCGATGATGAGAAACAGGTCAGGGATACCCTCGAGCAGCATGTTTCCTGGGGGGGCCTGGGTATCGGAAGCGTGGAAACCGCCAGAAACGGGATGATCGCACTCGACCGACTGGCAGGGTTCAGGCCTGATGTGGTTCTTTGCGACGTGCGCATGCCGAAGATGGACGGGATGACCTTTGCAGGACATCTTCGGCGGATATTGCCGGATTCCCGACTGATTTTCATCAGCGGCTATGCTGACAAGGAATCCCTGAAAGCCGCCATTCGCCTGCAGGCAGTCAATTTCATCGAGAAGCCGATCGACCTGGGCGAACTTGAGGGGGCTGTCCGGCAGGCGGTCACCGAACTGCGCCAAATGGAGGCGGGCAAGGCGCAGATACGGCGGCAGACCACTGCGGTGCAGGAGAGTATTCCCGCCATTCTCGAAAGGGCGGCACTCGAACTCGTCAGGGCAGACACCGATTCCGTCCGGGAGCGGAAACGCCTCGAACGGGCCGG
>JANYKF010000387.1 GCA_025361665.1 Clostridiaceae bacterium | reverse complement strand
GTTCAACGGCGTGAACCTGCCCTCCATCGCCTTGTTTGGCGAAACAGCCGGGTTGCGCGTCATCCGCCGATTCGGGTATGAAGACTACGCATCCCGTCTTTCCTGATTCCCATGATTCCATCCACGTTGCGCTTTTGAAGGAGGATCTTGCATGCAGGCACTGATGAACATCACGGTGGGGGATCTGTTGCACGAGATGGCGACCCGTTTTCCGGATCGGGAAGCAGTCAAATACACGGACAGGGATTATCGCCGCACTTGGAAGGAATTGGATGATGAGTCCGATCTCATTGCCAAGGGTTTTCTCGGCATGGGTGTGAGAAAAGGAGATCATGTGGCCATTTGGGCAACCAACGAACCCGAATGGCTCCTGACCCTTTTCGGCAGTGCGAAAATCGGAGCGATCCTGGTCACGGTGAACACCAACTACAAAGTGTTTGAATCCGAATACCTGCTTCGCCAATCCGATGCCAAGGTGCTGGTGATGATGGAAGGGTTCAAGGACACACATTATGTCGGCATCATCAACCAGCTTTGTCCGGGTCTGAAGGACACCAGGCCCGGCGAACTGGCAAACCCGATGCTGCCTTTTCTGAAGCACATCGTGTATACCGGTCCGTACGAACATTCCGGCATGCATTTGTGGAAAAACATGGAATCTTACGGGGAAACGGTTTCCGATGCCGATTTGAAGGCAGTCCGCGATACGCTTCATCCCGACGACACGATCAACATGCAATATACGTCCGGCACCACCGGTTTTCCCAAAGGGG
Source organism: Clostridiaceae bacterium (assembly GCA_025361665.1). Classification (GTDB taxonomy): domain Bacteria; phylum Bacillota; class Clostridia; order DSM-8532; family DSM-8532; genus JAEWSN01. The sequence continues at coordinate 2,997 of JANYKF010000387.1, read as the reverse complement.
TCATGCTGACCCACAACAACATCGTCAACAACGGCAAATGCATCGGCGACTGCATGAAGTTCACCGAAGAAGATCGGCTGTGCATCCCCGTACCGTTTTTCCATTGCTTCGGCCTTGTGCTGGCCATCATGGCCTGCCTGACGCACGGCACCTCCATGGTGCCGATTGACGCCTACCAGCCCGTCAAGGTGATGAGGGCGCTCCAGGACGAGGCCTGCACGGCCGTCCATGGGGTTCCCACCATGTTCATCGCCATGCTGGAACACCCTGAGTTTCCGAATTTCACCTTTCCCCGACTCCGCACGGGAATCATGGCCGGATCGCCTTGCCCCGTCAAGGTGATGCAGCAGGTTGTGGATCGGATGGGCATGACGGAGATCACCATAGCCTACGGGCAGACGGAAGCGTCCCCGGTCTGCACCCAGACCACGACGGACGACAGCATTGAAATCCGTGTGTCGACGGTTGGGCGCGTGCTTCCGCATGTGGAAGCGAAGGTCATTGACATCGAGAACGGGCAGTTGTGCCCGCCGCATGTCCAGGGAGAATTCTGCACGCGCGGTTACCATGTGATGCGCGGCTATTACAAGATGCCGGAAGCGACCTCCCAGGCGATCGACGCGGAAGGATGGCTGCACACGGGCGATTTGGCCACGGCGGACGAGAACGGGTACTACAAGATCACCGGCCGCATCAAGGACATGATCATCCGGGGCGGTGAGAACATCTATCCCAAGGAAATCGAGGAATTCCTCTACACTCACCCCGCCATCCGCGACGTGCAGGTCATCGGCGTGCCCAGCAAGGAATACGGCGAAGAGGTCATGGCCTGCGTCATCCTCAGGGAAGGCGCTCAATTGGATGAAGATGCCGTGAAGGCCTATGTCAGGGCGAACATGTCCCGCCACAAGACACCGAAGTTCGTTCATTTCATGGATTCCTTCCCGATGACCGCATCCGGCAAGATTCAGAAGTACAAAATGCGCGAGATGGCCGTGGAACTGTATGGGCTGCAAGGCGCCGCCAACATTGAAACCGCCTGACGAGGAGAACGCAGATGAAGGGAGCTCAGATGAAACTGGCATTTTCTACACTCGGATGCCCAGGATGGTCCTGGGAAGAAATCTATGCGACCGCGAAGGATTTGGGATTGGACGGCATCGAAATCCGTGGTCTTGAGAACGAGATGTATGCGCCCGAAGCGAAACCCTTCCGGCCCGAGAATATGGAAAAAACGATCGCCACCCTGAAGGCGGGCCGTATGGAACTGCCGATGCTCACTTCCGGCGCCAACCTGACCGACCGGGGGAACAAGGGCAAGGCGTTGGCGGAAGGCAAGGGATACGTCGATCTGGCTGTCAGGCTGGGTTCGCCGTTCATCCGGGTGTTGGGGGACCTGAACCCCGCGCCGGCCGGTTTTGTGGATTTGTCGCTTGTGCGGGCTTCCTATCTGGATCTCTGCGATTATGCCGCGGACAAGGGAGTGAGGGTCCTCATCGAAACGAACGGTGTCCTGGCGGATTCCGAAGTGATGGCTTCCTTCATGGAGGGGATATCACACCCGAATGCCGGAATTCTTTGGGACATCCACCATCCGTGGCGCTTTTTCGGCGAGATGCCGGAAGACACCATCCGTCACATCGGGCGGCATGTCCGTTATGTCCACATGAAGGACTCCGTGATGAAAAATGGCCAGGTATCCTACCGAATGCTCGGATACGGTGATGTTCCGGTTCTCGATATGCTCAGGCAGCTGAACGCGCTCGGGTATGACGGGTATGTCTCGCTGGAATGGGTGAAGCGCTGGAACCCGGATCTTCAAGAGCCCGGGGTGGTCTTTTCACACTATGTGAGCTACATGGGGCACCTGATCCGGCAGTTGTGACAACAGGCCGCTAAAGCCGCATCAGCGGTTCAGGTGTCCGGGCGGAATGGTTCAGGTGTCCGGGCGGAATGGTTCGGGTGTCCGGGCGGAATGACCGGATTGGAACCGGCGCGCACCAGAGGGGAATGGCGAAGTGGAGCCGATACAGGCCATCCTCCATGACAATGTGGCAGGGATACTGGATGGCTGCTGACAAGGACTCGGCCTGCCATCCATGTTTTGGTTCCGCTGCCCGCCAATTTCTGTTATGATGATCATGACAATCCGGACACAGCCCGGACTGTCGGAATCATCAGCGAACGGACGGCGCCGCGAAGTATGTTCTTCATCGGAAAGGGTGCGAAAAAAAAAGACATCGCCCCGGAACACCTGCCCGGCCACATTGCCTTCATCATGGATGGAAATGGCCGGTGGGCGAAAAAACGGGGGCTTTCCCGAAACATCGGGCATGCCGAGGGTTCGCGCATGCTCAAGGAAGTGGTGAAAGCCTGCTTCAGCCTGCATATCCGATATGTCAGCGTGTACGCTTTCTCCACGGAGAACTGGGCAAGGCCGAAGGAGGAAGTCGACCAGCTGATGAAACTGCTGCTCGAGTATCTGAAAAATGCCGAAGCCGACCTGGAAGGCCGCGCCGTGCGGATCCGCATCATCGGGTCCCGAAAAGGCCTTCCGGAAGACATTCTCCGGGAGATTGACCGCGTGGAGTCCAATACGGCCGGAAACGGGGAGATGGATTTCATCATCGCGATCAATTACGGGGGGCGCCAGGAAATCCTTGAAGCGGCACGCACCCTGGCCGGAGAAGTGGCCGCGGGTACCCTCCGGGCGGAAGATATCGACGAGGCCTGTTTTGAGGGACATCTCCACACGAAAGGGATCCCGTTTCCCGATCTCCTGATCCGCACTTCCGGAGAGCAGCGGCTCAGCAACTTCCTCCTGTATCAGTGTGCCTATACGGAGTTCCATTTTCCCGATGTTCTCTGGCCAGACTTCAAGGAGCGCCATCTTCATGAGGCTCTGTACTCGTATGCCGGACGCAAACGCCGGTTCGGAGGATTGTGAGATGGGTACACGGATTTTCAGCGGAACGATCGCCGCCACTGCGCTCATCA
>JANYKF010000402.1 GCA_025361665.1 Clostridiaceae bacterium | reverse complement strand
GCAAAAGTACGAAAGTACATGTGAGTTAGAAGAGCCGTATGCGGGAAAACTGCACGTACGGTTCTGTGAGGGGCAACAGACATTCCCTTCACTCAGAATATAAGTTTGAAAGGAGTGTCGAGTTGTCTACTCGACGGATTGGCATGAACATCATCAAGGACAAATGCACGGCTTGTGGAAAATGCGTCAACAACTGTTACCGGGGGGCCATCAGGAAGGATGCCGACGGGAAATATGTCGTCGATCCAGCCACGTGCGATGACTGCACGATGCTTTCTGAACCATTCTGCGCAAGATCCTGCACGGATCAGGCCGTTGACGGGGGCTGCCTGTATGCGGGAGTGTTGTCCAGGGATCTTGATCCCAGACCAAGGATTCGGGTTTCCAATCTGCAGTATTTTGTGGGAGCCATGGGATTTGAAGGGGTGGAATACTACAGGAACCGGATGGACCTCATCCGCATCACGCATGCGAAGGCGTATGTCAATCCCAACCTTGAAATTGTCATCGCGAGGGGTCTGGATGATTTCTGCTGGGGATGTCCGCGGAAAAAAGAGCAGGAACACATGGACGCCAATGTGGAAAGCGATGTGAATACTGAGGCCCTGACCGGCTTGAAGCCCAATCAGGCCATACGGTACTGGGATGCCCTGAAGATGTGCAAGGAGAAACTTTCACCGGAAGTATTCCGGACAAAGACCAACATAGAGGAACAGTATATCAAGGTTTATGAAGCCGCGCTCAAGGGAGGGTGACGAAATGCCGAAATTACAGTATTTTTGCGATGGGTATGTCCTTGATGATCCGAACAGCCACAATTGGCAGATTCCATGGATTGTATTTTTCAATCCTTCCGATGTGGAAGCGGACGTCATCGTCACATTTTACTATGCTGGCTGTGACCCGACGATGAAAAGGCTGAAGGTGCCTGCCGCACGCTCGATCAGCGACTGCATGATGAACTGGACGGAAGTGCTTCATAATGAACGATTCGGCATGAAGATAGAAAGTTCTGAATCCATCATTGTCCAGCCATGCACGGCTTATTATGGGCCGGAGGACAAGAAGGATTTGTATACCCACGCCATGCATTCGGTGATGGGCGTGAGCAGCCTTTCCAAAGTGAATTACTATGCGGACTTGTTTGTCATCGACGTTCCGGGACAGCGTCTGAAGGAACCTGAATGGGTCTTTTTGCTGAATCCCGGTGAAGTTGCTGCCCGGGTCACACTTCATGCATACGGGAGCGATGGGAATCAAGCGAAATACGATTTCATCGTGCCCCCATGCCGGCTGCTTGCCATTCTCATGGATGAAACCGTGCAGAAAAACAAGCTCTGCGGAGCCAAATATGTGAGTGATGTGCCAATAGCGGTTCAACAAACACGGTTGATAGAGGAAATGGATCGGAAAACCATCCGATCCTGTTATTCCGTGATGGCGATGTCTGAGGCTGAATGCTCGTAGGGTTCCAGTTGAAGGTGTCCGGCGAAGATATCACTTCAGCCAGTCGGGCAATGCATGATTGTTCGTACGCCGGCTGTTTTGGAATGGCTCTTGCATTCCATCCGGAACAGCCGCGCTGTACGGGCATGCCGCCAAGCAGATGCCGCAATCCGTGCCAAACCGTTTCCACTGACGGAAACAGGCATCCCCATTCACCTTCCATCCGGGCACGCCATCCCGCAGTTCAGGAGGGCCTTCTCCAATCGCCTTTCCCGGGCAGGATGCGGCGCATTTTCCGCAACTCCTGCAGAAATCCGCGACCCCGAAGGAATACGGCTCATCCGTCAGGAGCGGCATATCGGTGGTGACAACGCCCAATCGCACCCTGGGGCCGTATTCCTTCGTGATCAGCAGGCCATGCCGGCCCAGCTCTCCAAGCCCGGCGTCCCTTGCGACAAGCGGAGCGACTACCAGATAATTCCCATCCATGTGGTTCCGGGCATGATACCCGAAAGACCGGATATAGTAGGAAAGCATCATGCCAATCTGGGCCGCATCGGCATAGCCCCGTACGACAGCGATGGCTTCCGGCATGCGGGGTGCCGAGAAAACCATATCCCGGTCCATTTCCACGGCGAAGGCGATCCCATACTCTTCTCGCGGTTCAACAGGCTGGCCGTATACCTCCGGCGTACGGCCACGATGGGTATACCAGTGGTCTTCTCGCATGCGGGTGATGCCCGTGAGGGAAGCCCGATGGAACCGGGCCAGGCCTTTCATCCGGGTTGTCATGACAGCGGGGTCCACTTCCTGACGATTTCCAATCGGAGAACCTTCCGACAGGCTTTTGATGTCGGCAAGATACCGGAACCCGGATTCCACGATTTCGGAAGTTGTCCGTTCCCGGTTGTGCGCAGACGCCCCGCCGAAAGGCATGGCCCGCAAGGCGTCGTCATCCCTTTCCCTATCCGGATGCCGCGTATAGTAATCCGCATGTTGCGGTGAACCCGGGAGATAGTTCATGCGGGAAAACAGCACGTCCCGCTCATCGAATCGCATGAAAAGTCCTCCTTTGAAACGGGTGGCAGTCATTTCACAAGACATTGTTCCAGATGGATCTTATCCTCTTATGCATTTTTTTCCATTTGGCATGGTCCCCCAGTGACTTGTTCCAGAGTGATTATATCGTTGTTTTGGGACTGCCGATACGGCTGTTTGATCAGATCAGGGATCTCGGCCTATCGGATTGCTTCGTTTCATGGTAGCATTTTCATGAGGGCGTGTGGAAGATCCTTCCCAGTTGATGCCCGGCGCCTGGCAGGGAGAACATATATGAAATATTCATGCAGCTATTACAGGGAAGAGGATGATGCAGCCATCGAACAGATGGTCCTCGCATCCTATCAATGGGAAAACCCCATCTGGGGCGTGAGCCGCCATGAGTTCTGCAAGGGTCTCCATCCATCCCACACCGGTTTTCGACATGCCTGGGAGCATACGGTCGGCGTCTTTCGGGAGGATGGACGGATTGCCGCCTGCGTCATCAACGAAGGCAATTATGACGGAGAGGCGTTCTTCCTGTTCGAGTCGCAGGAACGCGGGCAAGATGTCGAACTGCTCCGGGAGATGATTCGGTTTGCCAAAACCCATGGGGCAGGGATTCGGGAAAACCGCCGGACCCGTTTTGTGAACATTCCCATCGCACGATGGAATACCGTTCTCGCAGACCTGCTGCTGGAAGCGGGCTTTCGGCAGGAAGTGGAAACGGATGCCCAGCTGATTCTCCCCTTCGGAAAGGCGCCCTTCCAGGTTAGCCTGCCCGAAGGTTATACTTTTTCGGATGGAAACGCTACGCCGTCCTTTTACCTTTCGAATGTCCATCGGCATGCCTTCGCCTATGGCCGCGAGAGCCATGCCTGCGACCATGGTGCCGATGCTTTCCGCGAACTGCGGACCATGAGGCACTATCGCGAGGAATTGGAACTCTGTGTCCTGGATCCGCGGAAGCTGCCCGTAGCCATGGCCATCATCTGGCATGACAAAGCCATGCCATACTGCGAACTGGAACCGCTGGCCGTCGTCTGGTGGGAACGGCGGAAAGGCATCGGCCGGGCAATTCTGCACGAGCTGGCCAACCGGGTCATGGGAAAGTTCTCCGATTGCACCGGCATGCTTGGAGGCGATCAGGATTTCTACACCCGCATCGGCTATGAGAAAAAATCGGAAACCATCCGGTATCATTGGGAGCTGGATGTCGTCATTTCGTGGGAGAAGGAATCCTTCGACAAAGATTATGCGAAGGAAGTCGTTTCACCGGAGTGAAGGGAACTATTTTCATGCCCAATCTATGATAAAATGCCTTTATAAGTGGCATGGTTCCCATGATATTGAGTTGCCCGGAAAGCATTGAGGTGCAAACATGAATTTTCCAAAACTGAGCACGGCCCTCCTGATGGACAGACTAACCCTTCCCCAGGGAAAAATCAACATGGTTCTGGATACCGATACCTTCAACGAGGTGGATGACCAGTTTGCAGTAGTGTATGCCCTGCGGTCCAAGGCCAGGCTGCATGTGGAAGCCCTCTATGCGGCGCCGTTTTTCAATGAGAATTCCAGCGGCCCCGGTGACGGGATGGAAAAAAGCTATGAGGAAATTCATCGCGTACTGGACCGGATGCATGAAAAGGTTCCCGAGGGTTTCGTACTGAGAGGGTCCACGCGATATCTGGAAAGCCTGGATACGCCTTGCCACAGCGATGCAGCCGGCGATTTGATCCAAAGGGCCATGGCGGCAACCGAACCACTGTACGTCGTCGCGATTGGCGCCATCACAAATATCGCATCCGCCATGCTGATCGAACCGCGAATCATCGAGAAAATCGTTGTGGTGTGGCTTGGTGGAAATGCACTTTACTGGCCTCACACCCGGGAATTCAACCTGGAACAGGATGTGCTCGCGGCAAGGGTGATATTCGATTCAGGCGTTCCGCTTGTCATGCTTCCCTGCAACAATGTCGTCAGCCATCTTGCGACCACCGTGGCGGAACTGGAAAAATATGTGGATGGCAAAAGTGACATCGGAACCTTCCTGACCGGGAAAGTACGTGCCTGCGGCCGGGAGAATGTGGCCGGATCCCGCGTCATTTGGGATGTATCCACGATTGCCTACCTGAACAATCCCTCCTGGGTTCCCACCAACCTTGTCCATAGCCCCATACTCACTGACCAGGTGACCTGGAGTGCGGATCAGAGTCGGCACCTGATCCGGGTGGCCACCCATGTTGACAGGGACCTGATCATGACGGACCTGTTTATGAAAATCAATGGATACTGAAAGGAAAGATTTCACCAGGATTGAAATGCACTGTCACTCGAACGCAAGTGACGGTGAGCTTTCTCCCGAAAATCTCGCGGAGAGGCTTTGCCGCGCAGGCGTGAAATATGCCGCTCTGACCGACCATGACAGCATCGTGGGGCTGGAACCGTTCAAACAGGTTCTTTCAACGCATGGAGTAGGGTTTGTGACCGGAATTGAGCTTACGACGACCTATGGCAATACCATCGTCCATCTTTTGGGTTATGGTTTTCATCCGGATGACAAAGAACTGGCTGCCGGCATTGCGGGTGCTGCAATGCTTGGGGATTCGGATGCAAATATCATTCCGGGAAAGTTCCTCACCACAAAAGACGCAATCAGGGTGATTCATGCCGCAGGGGGTATGGCGATTCTGGCGCACCCGCTCAAAACCGAGCCCGATTTGGGCAGAATCACGAAAATGGTCTGTAATTTGCAGGAATGCGGGTTGGATGGCATTGAATCAATCTATGCTTCCGACTCTGCGGAAGATCGGAAGCAAATGATGGACCTTGCCAGGGAAAAGGGCCTGGTCATATCCGCCGGGACGGATTATCATGCCGGAGAAACGGAAGCCGGCATTGAAGT
>JANYKF010000323.1 GCA_025361665.1 Clostridiaceae bacterium | reverse complement strand
TAAAATCCAAGTGCCATCTGCTGTTCCCGGCATTCCCTGGCTAATTCGGCGAGCGGGTCGCGGCCAAACGGCGAACACGCGGCTATGCTGTAATCCGAATACTTTGTGGGATACATGGAAAATCCATCATGATGCTTGGCTGTCACGACGATATATTTCATGCCGCTTTCTTTTGCCAGGGAAACCCATTTCTTTGCATCGAAATCCGTTGGATTGAACGATTTCGCCTGCCGGGAATACTCGCTGCCGGGAATCCTCGCAAAATACATGATCCACTCGCTGATCGCATCAATGGTCTGGCAATTCCACTTTCCCGCGGCCATTGAATACAATCCCCAATGGATGAACATCCCGAATCTTGCACGGCGCCACCAATCATAAGAATTACACGATTCATCCATCATGCAGTCTCCCCTGTCAACCGCCCTCATCAGAAATCAAAACAGCCATTTCAGCAGCCCTTCAGACTCCCCTGTCAGCTGCCTTCATCAGAAATCAAAACAGCCATTTCAGCAGCCCTTGTTCATCCGGTGAATCCATCAGGTTTTCGGGGTTCAGAAATGACTCCTTATTCATCCGGCGACCCCAGCATGTTTTCGGGATTCAGACAATGAAGCTCTTCCGGCACGAATCGTCCGTCTTTTCTAATCAACCGGCCGTCGAACCATATTTCACCGCCGCCATGCTGTGGAAGCTGGGAATAGACAATGTCCCAATGGACCCTCGATCGGTTGCCATTTCCGGTTTTCCAGATTTCATTTCCCGGTGTCAAGTGAATGGCTCCGGTCATCTTCTCATCAAAGAGGATGCTGCCGGTCGGCCTCGTGATCATCGGGTTTACCGTAATGGCAAATTCGCCGATGTACCGCGCCCCCTCATCCGCATCGAGGATCTTGTTCAGTCTATCCGTGTAGTTGGAGGTTGCCTTGACTATTTTTCCATCTATGAATTCAAGCCGGATGTTTTCAAAGACAATCCCTTCATATGGCGATGGGATATTGTAAGTGATGACTCCATTGATCGAGTCTTTGACCGGCGAACAATATGCCTCCCCGTCGGGCATGTTGCGATCTCCTGCGCTGACAAGGGTTTTCATTCCTTTCAGCGAGAGTTTCAAATCCGTGTCGATGCCGACGAGGTGCACCTCATTCGTCCGGCTCATCAATTCCGCCAGCACTTCAAGCGAAACGGCCATCTTGCGGTAATTGGCCAGGCATGCCTGATAATAGAAATCCGCATACTCATCCGTGCCCATTTGGGCCAGATGGGCTGTGAAATGAGTGGGGAACGTCATCACGCAAGGCTTGACTTCCGGGCGCTGCTTGTCCAGGCCAAGTTCAGCCTTGATCTCATTTCTCCACCGGGTGATGTTCTTCAACTGTTCATCCGCGATGATGCTGTTTTCAAACTTGTTTCGCGGAATATTCAACATAATCCAGGCATCGACATCCAGGGTTTTCCATGCATCGTATTTCATGGTATTGGCCAGATGTTCCCGGTCAGTGCCAGCCATGATTTCGGAGGTCAGGGCATTGTCAGTGTAATTGACAAACGGATGCCCTCCGGCCGCATAGATTTCTCTAACAAGAGCTTTGGCCATGGGAATGGAGTCAAACGTGCAGTCGATGATAACTTTCTCTTTGGGTTTCACGCTGATGGAATAATGGACGACCAGCTTGGCCAAGCGCTGCATTCTTGGATCACTCATTTTTTCATTCTCCCTTATGCTCATTTTGAAAGGCTGGCGATGGCATCCTTTATGTTTCCGGAGACGGGTCCGCCATGGTAGCAAAGAACCGTTTCGATGTCATAGGCGGCCAGCTTCGCAAGGGATGCGCGGGCCTGAGCCATGTCCTTCGTATAGGTTGGATTGGGTCCGGCCAGGCGGCCGTTTTCCCCGTTCATCGCATCGCCGGCCACCAGCATTTTGTAGCGCTTCAAATAATAGCAGCAATGTCCCGGGGTATGCCCGGGGGTGTGGATGGCCACGATGCCTCCGCAGAACGGCAGTTCCTGCCCATCCTCCAGTGCGGTGTCCACTTTGGTCATGATGTCGGCAAACAACGTGCGGACTCCGGCGAGTGTCACGGGAACAGCCATCTCCACTCCAGTCTGCTCCTTGTATTCCCGTGCTTTTTCCGCCAGCCGCTGCGGCGACATCTTCGCGGGCATGCAGTCAAACTGGATGTAAGGTTTTTCCACCCGATGGGCCATCACCCGTACACGATCGCCCAATGCTTTTGATATGGCAGACAGACTCCCGATGTGGTCCATGTCCTGATGGGTAATCAGGACAGCGGATAGCTGCTCGAATTCCACTCCTTCTTTTTTCATCGCGTGGCGGATGACATCGAGCTGACCGGGCAGCCCGGCATCGAACAGGATCACATCCTTGTCATCGTGCACCAGAACGGGACACATGCCATACCCCAGGGGCATGGTCATATCAAGCATCGACAATCCCTCGGCAATTTTCATGGGTTCCTCCCCCCGCTTCCTTTTCCATCATCGTCATCGATCCGATGTCATCCAAAACGTCCGGCATGATCACCCTATCAATCCTATCACATTTCCTTACCCATTTTCGTGTTCCATTCACCACAACCCTTTCCCTCGTGTCAAATCGAATGTCATGTTCCGCATCACGCGTCCTTCTTTCTCCCACCGTTCACCAGACCGGATTGCGGGTATATATGTAATATGGGAGACTGATGGTGGTTCCAAACGAACGGAAAGGATGAAGAACATGAAAATGAGAAAACTCCCCGAAAACCCCAACACCGGGGTGAAATATGAAAATGCGGACCTGCATGACATCTGGCTGGCCGGAGGCTGCTTCTGGGGCGTGGAGGCGTACATGTCGCGTGTTCCAGGCGTGGCGGACACCGCGGTCGGCTATGCGAACGGCAATACGGAGAACCCGACATACCACGAGGTATGTCATCAAAACACCGGTCACGCCGAAACGGTCCTTGTCCGGTACGATCCCTCCAGCGTGCCGCTTTCCACCCTTCTGATGCATTTTTTCACCATCATCGACCCGACCTCGCTCAACAGGCAGGGGGGTGACAGCGGCACCCAATACAGGTCCGGCATCTATTACAAGGACGCGGCCGACCTGACCGTCATCAACGCCGTGGCGGCCGTGGAGCGCAACAAGCATCCCAAGCCTATTGTCACGGAGATCATGCCGCTTCTGCAGTTCTTTCCCGCGGAAGAATATCATCAGGACTACCTTGAAAAGCATCCGGACGGGTATTGCCACATTCAATTTGACAGCCTGTCGGAGGAATTTGTCTTTGTCGATCCAGGCGATTACCGGAAGCCGGATGAGGCAACCTTGAAAAAGACCCTGTCTCCCCTCCAGTTCGCCGTGACGCAGAAGGCGGAAACCGAACGCGCTTTTGCCAATGAATACTGGGACACCCATGAGCCGGGTCTTTATGTGGATATTGTCACAGGCGAACCCTTGTTCCGTTCATCCGACAAGTTTGATTCCGGGTGCGGCTGGCCGAGTTTTTCGGAACCGATCGAGGCGGATGTGGTCGGATACCGTCAGGACAAGGCTTTCGGCATGAATCGCATCGAAGTACGCAGCCGTGTGGGAGACAGCCATATTGGCCATCTTTTCGATGACGGTCCGAAAGACAAGGGGGGGAAACGGTTCTGCATCAACAGC
>JANYKF010000266.1 GCA_025361665.1 Clostridiaceae bacterium | reverse complement strand
CCGCATTTCCGGGATGTCACGTTTGAAGGCGCCTATCCTTTTGCCAACCTTTCTTTCTCGGATCCGCAATTTCCCGGAAAGGCCGGGCTTTCGGCCTGGAATCCCTTCATTCCGCGCAATGAAGACGACTCCAGCCTCCCGGCGGCATTTTTCGAGGTGACGCTTGAAAATACCGATGCCGCGCCCATAGACTATACCGTGGCGTTTTCCGTCGCGAACCCCCTCACGCGCGGCGCTTTGCTCAACACGACGGAAACCCGCGATGGGGTGCGGTTCCTCCACCTTCGCTCAGACGATGCGGGTCGCGGGGATCCTTCCCATGGCGATTTGTGCGTGGCTACGGATGCGGCGGACACCGGATACCAGAATTACTGGTTTCGCGGGCGCTGGTTCGACAGCCTGGGTGTATTCTGGCGTGATTTCTCAGCACCAGGAAAGCTTCACAACAGGACATATCCGGCAGATCCGGCTGCCCGTTCCGACATGGGAACGCTGACGGCCCATCTGAAGCTTAGCCCGGGGCAGTCCGGCACAGTCAGATTTCTGCTTGCATGGAATTTTCCGAACAATACGAATTACTGGAACCCCCTGCCGGATGCAAAAGCGGAGGCAGTTTCCGGAGCAGAGCCCGTTTCTGCCAAAGCCACCAGTTGCTGCAATGACCAGGACGGGTGCTGCGGCACGTCGGGAAATACAGCCGGAACTTGGAAGAACTGGTATGCGACGGTTTTCGAGCATTCTTTCGCAACGTCCCGATATGCAATGGCGAACTGGGACAGGCTGTACCGTGAAACCCGGCTGTTCCATGACACCCTGTATTCATCCACCCTGCCGGATTCAGTACTGGAAGCGGTTTCCGCCAATATCTCCATTCTGAAGTCGCCAACCTGCCTCAGGCTGGAAGACGGTTCCTTTTACGGGTGGGAAGGCTGCGGCTGTGAAGCCGGCTGCTGCGAAGGCTCCTGTACCCATGTCTGGAATTATGCTTATGCACTGCCATTTCTTTTTCCGAAACTGGAACGATCGATGCGGGATCTGGACTTCACCCGCAACATGCGGGATGACGGAGGCATGGTCTTCCGCCTGCAACTGCCGGTCGGACGCGAACGCGGAACATTCCGGCCCTGTGCGGACGGGCAGTTTGGCGGCGTGCTGAAGGCTTATCGCGAATGGAAGATTTCAGGGGATTCGGAATGGCTGAAAGGACACTGGGAGGCCATCAAAAAGAATATCGCCTTCGCCTGGTCCCCCACGAACGAAGATGGCTGGGATGCGGATAAGGACGGGGTTTTGGAAGGCCGTCAGCACCATACCCTCGACATGGAGCTTTTTGGTCCCAATTCCTGGCTGACCGGCCTGTATCTGGGCGCGCTGAAGGCGGGCAAGGAAATGGCGGAATTCCTTGGAGATAAAATGACGGTGGCCGAATATGGCGCCTTGTTCACCAAAGGCAAGAAGTGGGCCGACTTGAACCTTTTCAACGGCGAATACTACATGCAGAAAATCGATTTGAAGGATAAAGGGCTGCTGGAACGGTATGACAGCGGCACTTCTCTTTTTGGCGACTCCACGATGTCGGCCTACTGGAACGAAGAGGCGCAGGAAATCAAGTACCAGATCGGAGAGGGCAGCGCCATCGACCAGGTGCTGGCCCAATGGCACGCCAACCTCATCGGCCTTGGCGAGATATTCCGTCCGGATCAGGTGAAAAAAGCCCTGGGGGCAATTTACATCAATAACTACAAACGCAGTTTTCGGGATTTCTTCAATCCGTGCCGGCTGTATTCCCTGAATGATGAAGGCGGCGTGGTCATCTGCGACTGGCCGGAAGGGGTTTACAAACCGGTAGTCCCGGCTCCCTACTGCGAGGAGACCATGAATGGGTTCGAGTATCAGGCGGCCATCCACATGATTCAGGAAGGCATGGTGGAAGAGGGACTGGAGATTGTCCGCGTCATCCGATCCCGGTTCGACGGCGAGAAGCGGAATCCGTGGAACGAGTTCGAATGCGGCAGCAATTACGCGCGCTCGATGGCCAGTTACGCTCTGTTGAATGCCTTGAGCGGATTTTCCTATGACATGGTGAAGGGCCGCATCGGATTCCGGCCGGTCATTTCCGGCAGTCGGGGACTGGCGGAATCGGAATCAAATCCGGCCGGACAGATGCAATTGGCGGACGAAGCCTTCCGCTGCTTCTGGTCGCTGGATGCGGGATGGGGCGCATTCACTCAGGGAATGATGGCAGTCGAACTGAAATTGATGGCAGGTTCCCTTCCCTTGCACGAGCTCGCGCTGGACAAGACGGCATTTGACAAGGCAGCCGGCACCCTTCCTCTGAACCATCCGGGGTCTGCCATTCCGTATCCCGGTGTGCGTGCCCTCAGCCTGGATTGCCGTTCCGAAACCGGCGTCCGTTTTGTATCCGCCAATATCAGGGAGGGTGTCGTCGAGTTGGAAGACGGGTTCATGCTGCTGGCTGGAGAAACCCTTGTGATTCCATTGGTTTGAGAGGATTCCACAAGTCTGGGATTACGTGTTGTCCTGAGGGATGCGGGCGAGTTTCCTGATGGTCTATTGTGAAGACAGGGTCACCATGCTTTTCGGAGGAAGTTCCAGCACGCGCAGGCCGTTCGCTGACTCATTGATCCCGCCATTGGCCAGGTAACTGTCCTTCTGCGTGACTGAAACGATCAGCTTCCCTTCCGGTGCGCCTTTCACGGTAACCCGGACGGTCTTTTCCTGCTTGTTGAGCAGCTGCATCATGAAATAGCCATTTTTGTTTTTAGCGGCATAGGTGCCCAGGAGGGTTTCATCCTCCGATTGGCTGTCCACGAGGACGGATCCCGGCTTGAGGGTGCCAAGGGTCTGCTGCACGACATGCCAGGCCGGATAAGGCTTCAGATCCGTCGACATGAGCGGATAATCGTTTTCCAATTCCCAATAAAGAATCACATTCGCCCCGGTGAACTTGAGGGTGCGATAAAACAGGTTCGCGAGAAACCATGCGTTCTGCCAAGTCGGGAATTCCTCGGGTGTTTTCCAGAGTCCCGGATTATAGCCGAACTCACCGCAGATCAGCAGCTTGTCCGTGGTGGCCATGTAGTCGCGGATAGTGGACAGCATGGTATTGGACATCGACGAGCTGTTCCAGCTGTGAAAGGAGACAGGGCCCAGAAAATCCGAGATGGACGGTTCCGCCAGCAGAGTTTTGGCATAGGCTACGGTCGGCTGCGGCTGGCTTACGTCGCCGACAAGAAACTTCGTCTTCAGACCCGCTTTCCGCATCATCGGCCCCGCAATCCGGATGAATGAGACCGCTTCTGCGGCACCCATCCGGACGTTTATGCCGATGTCCGGCTCATTGAAACTGACCTGATCGATTTCAACGCCATAGTTGTCGCGCACATATTTCAGAAACGTCGTGATGGACTCCGCCACTTCGGGGTACAGGGCTTCCGGGATGATCCCGCCGGTACTGCCCTCTGTGGATTCCACCATCCAGGGAGCCGCTTCCCAAATGGACGCCGTAATGTTTTTCACGCCATATTTTTCCTTCATGGCCTTGAGCATGTCAAACAACTCCACCAGTGCCGCGGTTTTCTTGAACCCGTCCGGATTCGCCTTGGTCGGGCTGCCGTTGTCGTTGACCGGTTCCCACAGGTTCAGGGGAATCGGCACGCGGACATATTCCGGCCGCAAGGTTTCCAGCGTGTACTGGCCGATGGAATCCAGCGCATGACCGGAATACATTGCCTGGCAGTAGTTCCCGCCGAAGCCCAGGAATGTCTGATACGATTTGGCCAGGTTCACGGCTACTGTCATTTCCTTCATGACTGGGGTTGGACTCGGGGTCGGAGCGGGTGTGGGTGAAGGGGTCGGAGCTGGAGTGGGTGAAGGGGTCGGAGCTGGAGTGGGAGAAGGGGTTGGAGCGGGGGTAGAAGAAGGGGTCGGAGCAGGAGCTGCCGCAGCCGACGCCGCTTCCGAAGGCATGGCTGAAACGGCAGAGAAGCCTGGAGAGGATGAATCGATTGGGGATGCCGTCATGGGAGAAAGGTTTTTGCTGGTGCAGCCGGTGACAAGCGCAAGGGCAAGCAGCAATGGGAGAAGCCGGTGATAGTTGTTTTCGTGGATTTTCTGCTTCATGGCATCACTCCTTGCTATCAACACGTCCGGTGCACCATTTTTCAATCACTGCATAAAGTTCCTCTGCTATCAGGGGCTTCGATAGATAGTCGTCCATTCCGGCCTCCAGGCACTTCTCCCGGTCTCCTTTGAGCGCATTGGCGGTCAATGCGATGATGGGCGTATTCTGCCCCAGGGGCGCCTCCATCAGGCGAATAATGCCTGTGACTTCGAATCCGCTGATGTCAGGCATCTGGATATCCATCAACACCGCATCGAACCGGGAGGCCCGGAAAAGATCGATAGCTTCCTTCCCGTTTTTCGCCACGCTGACCTTCCAACCCTTTCTGCCAGCCAGCATTTTGACAAACAGGCTGCTTGGCTCATCGTCTTCAGCCAGCAGAAGGGTGAAGCTTTTCTTTTCCTGCCGGCTTGCCTGCTCATCCTTGCATGGCCGCATGATTTCCTGTTTCCAGGCATCCAATTCGAAAATGCAGGAGAAGATGAAACGGCTGCCGCGCCTTTGATGCTTTCCACGCGTATGTCGCCATTCATCTGCTTCACCAGGTTTTTACAAATGGCAAGGCCCAATCCGATACCGCCATACTTTCGGGTATTTGATTCATCGAGTTGGCTGAACCTGCGGAAGAGGCCGTCGATTTTTTCCATCGGAATGCCAATGCCGGTATCCTTCACGGCAAACTCCAGGGCAATGCGATGGCTGCTCTGTGGTCCCAGGCTTTTCACCGAAACATCAATACCGCCGTCCTGGGTGAACTTGATGGCATTTCCAATGAGATTGGACAAGACCTGCTTCAGACGGTATGGGTCGCCAATCAGGAAATCCGGTACGTCATGCTCCACGATGCCATCCAGGAACAATCCTTTTTTTGACGAGGAAATCTGAAATACGTCCAGTATGTCGTTCATCACTTCCTGCAGGGAAAACGGCATGTTCTCAAGATCCAGCTTCCCGGCTTCGATTTTCGAATAATCCAGAATGTCATTGATCAGTGACAACAAAGCATCTGCCGACAATTTGGAAATATGGATGAAACCCTTTTGTTCATCGGTCAGCGGGGTCATCTCCAGGAGCTGCAGCATTCCGAGCACCCCGTTCATGGGAGTCCTGATTTCATGCGACATGTTTGCCAGAAACTGGCTTTTTGCGCGGTTCGCGGCTTCTGCCTGTTCCATTGATTTGATTAAGACCGCTTCGTCCTTTTTCCGTTCGGTGATATCCACAAATGAGGTGACGAACCTGTCATCGTGGAAGGGCGATGTGGAAATTGCGAAAATGCGGTTCCTGATTGGACTCAGCATTTCTGTTTGGACAACCCCGGTAGCCGCCAGATGGGATTTCCAGAAGGACTTGATGAATTCAGGAGTCATGTCATAGAGTTTTGTGGCAAGATTTCCGATTACCTGTCCCTTTTCATAATCGGCCACCTGATAGAAGGCATTGTTCACTTCCAAAATGCGATAATCCGCCATTTCCCCATTCTGGTCATAGACAATCTCGTTAAGGGCGATTCCTTCGGACATCGTGTTGAAGATTGTGCGCAGTTTCTGCTCATTGGCCCGGAGCGCCTCCTGAGCTTGCCTGCGTACGGTTATGTCATGTATTTCGGTCATGAAGTACATGGGTCTGCCGGCTTCGTCGCGGCGCAGGAAACTGCTGACTTCCGTCCACACCACGTTTGCGTTTTTCGTCAGATACCTTTTGATGAATCTCACGGAATCCTGCTTCCCGGATAGGATGCTGTCCATCATGCCTTTCGTCAGATCGATGTCGTCAGGGTCGGTAACATCCTGCCATCTTGTATTCTGGAGCTCTTCCCTGGAGTACCCCAGCATTTCGCAAAAGGCCTGATTGACGTGAACTTCGCCGGAAGGGTGCGTGATGGATTTCGCAATGATGGAATGCTCGAACATGAACCTGTATTTTTCATCGTCTGTCCGCATGGCTTCTGATTCCGGAGGTTCGCCATCTGTTTTCTTTTCTGGAGACATATGCTTTTCCCTCCGCATCGTGAAACTCATGGGCACTCACATGCATCAACCTGACAACCATCATGGCAAACACTGTTCACGAACATGTCTACAACTTCAGGGTCAAAATGGGTTCCGGAACGTCTCGTCAGTTCATGAATGGCATCCTGCTTGCTTAACCCTTTTCAATAGCTTCTTTCACGGGTCATTGCATCGTAAGCGTCGGCAACACTGATGATCCTTGCTTCAAGCGGTATTTTTTCGCCCTTGAGTCCATTGGGATATCCACTGCCATCCCATTTTTCATGATGATGATAAACAAATTGCGCCAACTCCGAATACTCGCTTACAGAACTCAATATTCGCCACCCTATCTCGGGGTGTTTTTTTAGCTGTTCCCATTCATCCTTGCTCAGTCTTCCGGGCTTATTCAGGATTTTTTCATCGATGCCTATTTTCCCAATGTCATGGATAAGGCCCGCTATTCTCAATTTTTCAACATTCACCTTAGCTAATTTCATTTCTGACGCGATAGCCTCGCAAAGAATACTCACTGCGTTTGAATGCAATGACTCCCGGTTGCTTTTTTCAAATAATGATTCTCGTGCAAAAAGTCGATTTTCGACTTTTTCATGCAAGTTGCATTTTGCAACTTGCATGCATCCGGCGGCAAATGCCGCCGGATGGCACCGAATCACGTGATTTGGTGTGTTGAAGGCACAAAATGTGCCTTCAAC
>JANYKF010000251.1 GCA_025361665.1 Clostridiaceae bacterium | reverse complement strand
GCCATATGCTTCATCCACAACATGCAGGACCGCGTTGTGCAGGGCGGGATCGAAGATGGCACCCTGCGCTTCCATCTCACGGATGCCCAGTTTCGCCATGGCTTCCAAGCCTTGACGCAACACCATCGATACGCCATCCCTCAATGAAACGGCCGCGGGGTCTTCCGCTTTTTCCGCCGCCTTGAGGGCCCGTTCCAGATTGTCTAGGACAGGAAGGAATGCGGTGGCGACCTCCACCAAGGCATCACTGAACAGCCTTTCCTTTTCCTTCTGGGTGCGGCGCCGATAATTATCGAACTCGGCGGCCATGTATGTGAGCCTGTCATAGTGATCCTTGGCTTCGGCTTCCTTTTTTCCGGCCAGTTCCTTCAATGCCTCGATTTCTCGGGTGAATAATTCCTGGCTGCCGGCCGCAGCGGTCTCCTCACCGGTTCCGGAAGCCTCCGCATTGCAGGGCGTCCCTTCCTTTCCGGTTGCCGCGGGTTCTGCTTCCCGACTGGTTTCGGCTGTTTCATCCTCCACTTCCAAGGGTTCCTTCCTGGCTCCCTTTTTCGCAGCATCATGCTTTGACATGTACATATCCTTCCTTTCCTGCACGGACATCCGATCCGGGAACGGATTGCCTGCCCTGCCCCGAACCATTTCCGACAACAGGCCGTATGGCCTGCGCCCGCAAAACAACTCGGATCCTTGATTTCCAGGCACTCAGTCCCTTACGAT
Organism: Clostridiaceae bacterium; assembly: GCA_025361665.1. Taxonomy (GTDB): domain Bacteria; phylum Bacillota; class Clostridia; order DSM-8532; family DSM-8532; genus JAEWSN01. Next base: position 1,871 of record JANYKF010000251.1, on the reverse strand, counting down.
TCGCAACATTTCACGGTCCAGCAGTTTTCTGACATAATCAATGGATGCGATGACCCTTGAATAGGCCATGCGCGTGGGCCCTATCACGCCAATGGCGCCATAGTGCCGTTCACCGTCTCCGTAGCCCGCCGTGACCAGGCTAAGGTCCCGCATGGGGCCCAAATGGTTTTCCGAACCGATTCTCACTTCCATGTTGGTTCGTTTGCCGACCGTATGCAGCATGGCGGACAGGACATCCTCCTCCCGAAGGAGATCCATGATTTCGCGCGCTTTCAGCAAATCGTTGAATTCCGGAAAATTGAACAGGTTCATCATGCCGTCGAGCATGATTTCCGAATGGCCGATGCGCCGCATGCATTCCCGCACGCCTTCCACAACCGGCAGCACGATGCCGTCTGCCAGCCCGAGGACCTGCTCCACTTCCATCATCAGCCTGATCGTCACTTCGCTGACGGGCTTTCCCTCCAGTCGCTGTCCGAGAAAGGCAGACAGCCGGTGAATCCCTTCATCGGAGAGTTCCCTGTCCAGCCTCACGACCCGGCTGTTCACCGTGCCGGCGGAAGTCACCACGATGACCAGCACGCGCTGCGTACCGACCGGGACAATCTGGATGGAACGGATCGGGGCTTCTTCCGCCTGGGGCGTCATGGCCAGGGTCGTATAGCCGGTTATCGCCGAAATGAGGGTGGCAGCCCGGCGGACCAGATCGTCAAGCTCGCCGATGCGTTCATCCATGGCTGTGCGGATGTGCTGCATTTCCTCGGTGGCCAGTTCCTGAACCTGCACAAGGTTGTCCACATAAAACCTGTATCCCTTGTCTGACGGAACGCGGCCGGATGATGTATGCGGCTGGGCAATGTAGCCCAGGTCCTCCAGATCCGCCATTTCATTCCGTATGGTCGCGGAACTCAAGGCAAGTTCATGTTTGCGCGAGATGGTCCTGGAACCGACGGGTTGGGCCGTGTGAATATAGTCATCCACGATGGAACGCAATATGGCTTTCTTCCGATCATTCAATTCTTCGTCCCAGCCCATGGCTCCCCCCCTTCCGGATTGTTAGCACTCATTCGCGTCGAGTGCTAACGACAATATAAAAGTAACACCGACAAAACGGTTTGTCAAGCGTTTGCCGGTAAAAAGTCAGATAAGGTCAGACTGAAGATGGAAAGCTGGGAATCAGGGTCATTCTTCCACCAGCCCCTGCTCCTGGAGAAAATGGATCAGTTCGCGCTTGCGAAATGGCTTGAGCATGAAACCGTCGCACTGGTTCCGGAAAGCGGCGAGAATCACCTCTTTCCGGGTATCCGACGAGATGAACATGATGCGCGCGCCTTCGCGTCCGAGCATCGCATGCTCTTTCTCGTAACGGCGGATTTCCTGCAAAAGGCTTTGTCCGTCCATTTCAGGCAAACTGCCATCCAGGCAGACAAGCGTATAGGGCTTGCGGTTCGTATGCGCATCACGGTACATGTTGAGCGCGGACCGCCCGTTGTCCGCCACGTCGCATTTGCCGTATCCGGCAAGAAACAGCTGCATGACCCGTCGGTTGATGAAATCGTCTTCCGCTATCAGTGCTTTCATCCCCGCACCTCCCTGGCCGGAAACAGCAGCCGCGCGCGAATGCCCGTGCCCGCCATGTCGTCCGTCTGAAGCCTGCCCCCGATTTGCCCGACACGCCTTGCGGCGCGTTCGCAGGAAGGATTCCGGCGAAAGGCCTCCATGTCGGTGGCGCAGCTGCACGAGAGGTCGATGTGCGTGGTCTCCCCTTCATGGAATGCCACGACTTCGATGGAGTCCAGCCGGCTGTCATCCTCCGTTCCGTCACATGCGTCCACCATCATCGCCGCCAGTTCAACCATTGGCTGCAGGAG
>JANYKF010000204.1 GCA_025361665.1 Clostridiaceae bacterium | reverse complement strand
TCGTTGGCCATTTCTTCGAGCAGCGCACCAAAATGATCCCGATCCGAAATCGGGACATCCAGCCAAACCGCCAGGTCCGATGCCGTCATCACGCGGCAGGCCGGCTCCTGCAAAGCCAGCAGGATTCTGGCTTTCCTGTCTTCCATTTCACCCACGGACACAACTCCTCCAAGGGATCGCCTCCTTGCGCCCAATTGCGCTTTTCCTTTCGCAGTGCGCTCCGGAAGCGTTCCTCCCCTTGAATTATACCACATGGAATATGGAATTCGGCATTTGACGGCAATAAGTGACAGCACGGGCCTTGCGTAAAGACACCATGTTCAGTACAATAAACAAGCCGATTTCGTTGACAGATCGGCTGCCAGTTCGAAAACTCCTGGCAGGTTGTCACGATGTGGGGGAACCATGAAGATCAAAACCCGTTTTCTTGTCCAGTCAGCCCTTATCGGGGCCGTCTACGCGTCCCTCACCCTTTTGCTCCATCCCATCTCTTTCGGAATCATCCAGTTTCGCGTCTCGGAAGCACTCACGATCCTCCCGGCCCTTATCCCCGCCGCGATTCCCGGTTTGTTCGTCGGATGCCTGCTGGCCAACCTGCTGGGCGGTTTTGGCTGGATGGACATTGTATTCGGCAGCCTGACCACTTTGGCCGCCGCCGTCCTGACTTGGAGACTGCGCAGGCATTTCTGGCTGGTCCCCGTACCGCCGGTCGTACTCAATACGATTGTCGTGGGCAGCTATATCTGGTTGGTGTTTGACAAGACTTTTCCCTATGGCCTTTCCCTCCTGTGGTTTGGCATTGGGGAAGCGGGCGCCTGTTTCCTGCTTGGATTGCCCCTGCTGTGGTTCATCCGCCGCAGCGGACCGCTTCAGCATGCACTCGGAATCCAAAAGGCAGCTCAGTAAGCCATTCCCCTTGCCAGCACGCGCATTTCCTCCGGCACCATGTGGTGCTTGCGTTTGGGCAACACGTCGTAGAGCGCTTTTTCAAAACTGTCCAGGGAAACGCAGCCAGTTCTTTCGATGATTTTCCCGAGGAGAAACACATTGGAGTACGTCAATTCATCCATTTCGGAAGCCATCATCGTTGCCGGAATGCCGAAGGCCGTCACATCCGTCCGGGTCGGGAGAACCGTGATGAGCGAACTGTCATAGACGATGATGCCTCCGGGTTCCACGTAGGATTCGTATTTCGCCATGGAAGGATTGTTCATGACCACCAGGGAGGTGCAGGAATAGATGAACGGGGAAGCAACCGGTTCATCGGAGATGACGATCATGCTGTTGGCCGTCCCGCCCCGCATTTCCGGTCCATAGGATGGCAGCCAGGATACTTCGCGCCCGTCGACCATTCCGGCATATGCCAGGAGGCGGCCGGCCGACAGGATGCCTTGTCCGCCGAATCCGGCGATGATGATTTCATGATGCATGGCTCAGCCCTCCTTCTCGCAGTCGACGAAGACACCGAGTGGATAATAGGGGATGACTTCGTTTTTCACCCGGTTCATGGATTCCACCGGATCGAGCCCCCAATTGGTGGGACAAGTCGAAAGCATCTCCACCAGCGTGAACCCGCGTTTTTCCCTCTGCAGGCGGAAAGCCTTCGTCAGCGCTTTCTTGGCTTGACGGATGTGCTTGATGTCATGCAGGGAAACCCGTTCGATATAGGCCGGACCCTGCAGCGTGGCAAGCATTTCGCATATGCGTATCGGGTTCCCATGGTCTTTCGCATTGCGTCCGTAGGGCGACGTGGTGGTCACCTGGCTGATCAGCGTGGTGGGTGCCATCTGACCGGATGTCATGCCGTAGATGGTGTTGTTGATGAACACCACCGTGATGTTTTCCCCGCGCGCGGCGGCATGGACGATTTCAGCCGTTCCGATGGCAGCCAGATCGCCATCCCCCTGATAGGTGAAAACGACGCTGTCCGGCAGACTCCGCTTCACGCCCGTCGCAACGGCCGGTGCGCGACCGTGGGCCGCCTGAACCATGTCGCAGTTGAAATAGTCGTAATTGTTGTAGGAACAGCCCACCGGGGATATGCCGATCGTTTCGCCCTCTATCCCGAGTTCGTCCAGCACTTCCGCAACCAGGCGATGGGAGATGCCATGGGTGCAGCCCGGGCAGTAGTGCAGCGGAATATCCCGCAAGGCATGGGGTCTTTGCGCAACAACAGCCATGATGTCATTCCTCCCGCGTTCCGATGATTTCGTGAACTTCCCGCATGATGTCCTTCACCGTGGGAATCATGCCACCCATGCGGCCATGGAAGAAAACCGGCCTCCGTCCCTCGACCGTCAGCCGCACATCCTCGAGCATCTGGCCGGCGCTCATCTCGAGCACAAGGAAGGCCTTTGCCTGTGGCATGACATGCTCGAAGGCATGCGTCGGGAACGGCCAAAGGGTAATGGGCCTCAAAAGACCCAGCCTGATGCCTTCGCGCTCCGCAGCCTTGATGACGTTCCTGGCGATTCTGGCGACGGAACCATAGGCAACCAGGATGACATCCGCGCCGTCGGTATTGTACAGCTCAAAGCGCTGCTCCATCTCTTCGATGACCCGGTACTGATTCTGCCGTTCATCATTCCAGTGTTCCAGCACCGAAGGATCCAGATGGATGGAAGTGATGGTGTTATGTTCGCGCTTCATCCCGGTTCCGGTGGCCGCCCACGGTTTGGCCGGCTCCGAAATGGGTTCCTCATCCCGGAACTGGACGACTTCCATCATCTGTCCAAGCATGCCGTCGCCGAGGATCATGACCACGCCACGGTATTTGTCCGCCAGGTTGAATGCCTCCACGGTCATTTCATACAGTTCCTGCACCGAGGACGGAGCCAGGGTGATTAGTTTGTAATCGCCGTGCCCGCCGCCTTTGACTGCCTGAAAATAATCTCCCTGCGCCGGCTGGATGCCGCCAAGTCCCGGTCCTGCCCGCATGATGTTGACAACGACTGCGGGAAGCCTCGCGCCGACCGCATAAGAGATGCCTTCCTGCTTCAGGCTGATGCCCGGGCTCGAAGAAGAAGTCATGACGCGTTTCCCGGCAGCGGCGGCGCCATAAACCATGTTGATGGCCGCCACTTCGCTCTCCGCCTGCATGAACACGCCGCCGACCTGCGGCATGCGCCTGGCCATATAGTGGGCGATTTCAGTCTGCGGGGTGATGGGGTAACCGAAGTAATGGCGGCATCCCGCACGCAATGCCGCTTCTGCGATGACCTCGTTTCCCTTCATCAGCAGTTTTTCTCCCATGAGGGGTTCCTCCTCTACTTTTCGACCGTAATGACGCAATCAGGACAAATGGTTGCGCAGAATCCGCAGCCGATGCATTTTTCCATTTGGAGGACATGAGCCGGATGGTAGCCCTTGGCGTTCAGGGATTCCCTGTCTGCGAGAATGATCTTCTTCGGACATACGCTGATGCAAAGACCGCAGTTTTTGCATCGTTCACGGAAAAACGTAACCTTTGCCATCTGATTGCTCCTTGTTTGCGTATATGTCTTGCTTGCAGTCGATTCGTTCCCTGTTTTCATTAGAACCCATTGTAACCCGCATGCCGGAACACTGTCAACCAAAGGAAACCCCCAGCGTCCTCCGAAGCGCGACCCTTGGAATTCCTTCGCCGGAAGGAATGTCGGCGGTCTGCAGGCTTTCCTCCATCACGGAAGCCGCCAATGGCAAGCCTTTCATTTCCGCAAGCCGGCCGGCCTCCCGCTCCCCGCCGCGGATGATTTCCCATGTGGTTTCCCCCAGCAGGTGGGTGTTGTTGAGGATATGCGTAAACCGCTGTCGCGACGCGCATTCGATTTCATCCATCAGAATGGCCGCTGCTTCCGCATTCCGCGTCATGGGCCGTGATGCGTTGAAAACAAACACCATGGCCAACTCTTCCTTTTCGATGTCTCTGTGGTATCGACCCAACACTCGCGCACCATCTCCGTCTCCACCAACATCCAGCACGACGTGCATGGCCGGCCCCCGCATGGCGGTCGAAACTTCCGGCAACAGGGCCGGAACGTCGACATTTGTATTGGCGAACAAAGGAGCTGCGACACGGATGCCTTCCTGTTCCAAAAGCATGCGGGCGTCCAGGCTGCGGAAGAATGCATTCACGATATCCATGTCAGCCATCAGCACCTTCTTGCCGGATGCCGCCAGGACACGTGCAAATTGGACGGATATTTCCGATTTTCCACTGCCGTAATGACCCGCGAAGATGAAAAGGCGAGCCGTGCCGAATCGTTCGAGCCAGTTCGCTGTCTGCTCCATTTTGCCTCCTTGCGTCATGGACTGCCTTTTTGTCTCAATTGCGCCGATGCTGCCTCGCGCCCGGTTTCATAGAAATCATTTCCTTCCGCATCGATGACGACAAACGCCGGAAAATCCCGGACCAGCAGGCGTCGGACCGCCTCCGTGCCCAGCTCGGGAAATGCGATGACTTCTTCTTCGAGCACGCTGCGCGCTATCAAGGCCGCCGCACCGCCGATCGCCCCGAAATACACCGCATTGTTCCTTTTCATGGCTGAAATCACGATTTCATTCCGCTGTCCCTTGCCAATCATTCCCTTCAGGCCCAAATCCAGCAATCGCGGCGCATATGCATCCATTCGCCCGCTGGTGGTCGGTCCGGCCGATCCGATGATTTTTCCGGGAGGAGCCGGGCAAGGACCCACGTAATAGATGACTTGGCCCGCCAAATCAAACGGCAGGGGAATGCCTTCGTCCAGGCACCGGATCAGGCGCTTGTGCGCGGCATCCCGCAGCGTGTAGAGGATGCCGGAGATGAGGACTTCCTCTCCCGCCTTCAGATTCCGCACCACTTCTTCGGTCAAAGGGGTATGAATGCTGATTGCCATTTTCCCTCCTGCACCGTGCCAACAGGCAACGGATTGCCCACATTTTGCACCTCATGTCCGCCGCCTCATTTTTGAACATGTACCACTGGAACGGCAAATCGCGGCGCCAGCACATGCAGGCCGGGTTTGCCTCCCCGAAGGCCCCGCAGGAGAACCAGTGACGGCGGCACCGTTTCCGATCGATGGACCATTTGCAGTTGCTTGGGTTCGATGCCGTATTGCTTCATGACCGCAAACAGTTCCGGAAGGCGCTCGGGTCGATGCACGATGCAAAATGCACCGGATGGGCGCAGCAGCAGGGCCGCCTGACTGACGGCCTCCGCAAGCGTGCAGTGAATCTCGTGCCTGGCGGCCGCCAAGGCATCCAGGCTGTTCCGCAATGCCGTACCAACCGGTTGATAGGGCGGATTGCACACCACAAGGTCCTGACTCCCGCGGCCCAGCAGGCGGTCAGCCTGCCTCAGATCGGCACGATGGACAGAAATCCGGTTTTCCAGCCGGTTTCCCGTCATGGTCCGGATGGCCATGTCCGCCATTTCCGCTTGGATTTCAAATGCGTGGATCTGTGGAATTTCCGTGTACAAGGCCATCAGCAAGGCGATGATGCCGGTACCGGTTCCCAGATCCGACATGCTTTCCACTCCCCTGCGCCCATTGCTGCGCCGCAGATGGGCTGCGGCAAACGAGGCCAGCGCAACTGCATCGGTACCGAAACGGAAACCCTGTTTTTTCTGCAGGATCGCGGCTCTGCCGGGTGCCAGCATCTCCAGCGTCTCATCTTCGCCTGTGCGGACAAGGCCGTCCGTCCATGAAATATCCATGTCTCTCCACCCTTGCGCGTCGCCATATGAAAAAAACCGCCCTTGGCGGCATGATCAGGATCCGTATTTCTTCCTGGAGGGCTGTCTCTCGCGAGACAGCCCCATATTTCCTATTCTCCGATTATTTCGGCTGGGGAGCCGACACGGGACAGACATTCGCGCAGGCACCGCAATCGATGCAGGCATCCTCGTCAATCGTGTACTGGGTGTCACCCGCCGTGATGCAGCTGACAGGGCATTCCGGTTCGCAGGCACCGCAGTTGATGCAGTCGTCGTTGATAGCGTAAGCCATTTCTTTCCCTCCTGATGTTCCATATCGCATGTTGGATTGCTGGCTGCCACACCGTACCGAAGATCAGGTTTGGCATTCCCGATTGAACTGACCCAAGCCAGTTCTGTTATTCCGTATAACATGGTACCCGATCCGGCAAGACCTGTCAACCCGTATTCCCCCATTGATGCCGCGCCCGATGCTGATGGTGATGCTGCTTCTTTCTTCCAGTCATTCTTCCTGCGGTACTTCCCGTCATTCTTCCAAAGTGATGAGTTCCTGCGGAACTTCAATGATGGCATCATTCCAGTCCGGCGATGGATTCTCTTCGACGATCCTGTCGTAATGCACAGCCCGGGGATCCGGCACCGCCTCGCCCTGTGCGTTTCCATCCCGGCCGGCCCGTCTGTCCGCATGGGTTCCATCTCGTCTGTTATCGCGGTTTTTATCCCGGCTGCCGCTTCTGTTCCCGTCCCGTCCCGACGGTTTTTCCATGTCGCGTCCCGAAGCATTCCTGACAGGGGCATCGCCCGCTTCCTTTGTGGAAGCAGCTCTTGCATCCGGGTTGCCATGGCGTTTCCCGCCGCTGCCATCGCGGATGATTTCCAGATCTTCCACTTTCACTTCTATCAGGTCATTGGCATTTTCCGTATCCAGCCGCACTTTCACGGATTCCTTCAGCAGGCAGACCATGACGACCGTACCTTGTCCCTGGGGCGTTTTCACGATCGCATCTACTTTGGGAGAACGTTTGAGCAGATACTCATACGCTTCGGTTTCATATTTCAGACAGCACATCAGTCTTCCGCAGGTACCGGAAATCTTTGTCGGATTGAGTGAAAGCGACTGCTCTTTCGCCATCTTGATGGAGACGGGATGAAATTCCGTCAGGAACGCACTGCAGCAAAGCTCCCGGCCGCAGGTCCCGATGGCGCCCATCATCTTTGCTTCATCCCGCACGCCGATTTGACGCAATTCGATACGGGTACGGAAGACGGAGGCAAGGTCCTTCACGAGATCCCGGAAATCTACACGTCCGTCCGCCGTGAAATAGAACAGGATCTTGCTATTGTCAAACGTATATTCCACATCGATCAGCTTCATGTCCAGCTTGTG
>JANYKF010000195.1 GCA_025361665.1 Clostridiaceae bacterium | reverse complement strand
ATGGTCTCCAGTTTCACCTTTTGGCGCTGCAGGGACAATTGCACGGCTTTCAAATCCACTTGTGCCGACTCGAGCACAATGGCGGCTGATTGGATTTCCGCCGTCACGGACCGCAGTCCGGCCGTCAAATCCAGCCTCGCCTTGTCCAGGTCCAGCTTGGCCCCCGCATATTCCGATGCGATGTCCGGAACAAGCTTGTTCAGATCCCGGAATGCGAGCATCTCCAGGTATCGTTCCTTCAACAGGATGCCTTCCCTCAGGGAAAACAGCGTCATCCGGTTCTGCAGGGCCTGCGCGACGTACTCGTCGGTTGACAGGTACAGAACGGTGCTGTTCAAATCCAGGCTGACGGACAGCCGGCGCGAGAGAGGTGCACCGGCGAACCGGTTGTAATTGCGGCATTGGTTCTCAAATGCGCGCTGTGAGGCCGACAGTGCCTTATCCGCCTTTTCCAGGTCCAGTGCCGCGACATCCACATCCAGCAGCGTCACTTTTCCGGCCGTCAGGGATGCCTTTGCACGTGTCAACGCCTCTGCGGCAAGTTTCCGGGACCGAGACTTCGCGTTCAAGTCGTTCTGTGCCGCATACAATCCCAACAAAAGCGAGTCCATTGTGTTTTCCAGACTATTGACGGTCAGATCGAAGGATTTTGCCGCCATCTGCCAGGAAAACTTCATCTGGTCCGGTTGGAGGAACTTCTGCATGCGCAGGCGCATCTGTGTTTCGTCATTGAAAAGGATTGTTTCCGTTGTTCCTGTGAACGGGTTTATGAATGTCTGTTTCTCCGTGTCGATGTCTTTCGCCCTGCCCATGGAATTCTGCCATTCGTCATACGCATCCTGCGCCTGGCGGCTGGCAAGCGCAACGGCCTGCAGGGCGCGCACTTCCTTTTGTGCCGTACCCCGGGTCAGGACAAACGCACTGACCGGAACAGCTGCTGCCGGAGAGGATGCGGTGGCCGGAATGGATCCCAGTATGAGCATTCCGGCCAGAAGCCAGGATACCCATGATTTTCCCTTCATGTCAATTCCTCCTTGTCTGCAATGCCATCAGGATGATACACATTGCACGACCTGTTGTCTGCGCACTCCTCATTTTACCCTGTGAATGCGCTGAATGAAATACAGAATCGCGAAATTGTCGGCGCATTCACAGGCCTTCCTGGTGATTCGCCGCGAAGCATGTGAAGTATACCCTGTGAATGCGCTGAATGAAATACAGAATCACGAAATTGTCGGCGCATTCACAGGCCTTCCTGGTGATTCGCCGCGAAGCATGTGAAGTATATCATGTCCTGACGCGAATGGATCAGCGGTATTGCGACCTGAAAGTGTCGGATTCCGTCGCAGGTGGCGCCGATCCCGGCCGCGGGGTTCCACTCAAGGCTGTTTTGCCGCTTCCATCAGGGCTTTGACGGATTGAATGGAAAATTGATACTTCCTGCTGCAGAAATGGCACTGCAGTTCGATTCCCGCAGGACCTTCCGCCAATTCCGCCAGTTCCTTCCGGCCAAGGCTGACAAGGTTCCGCTCCATCCGTTCCAGTGAACAGTTGCAGCGATAGGTGACCGGGCGGGTATCGAGGATTCCGGCATGGATCCCGCCGAAACGGCTCAGGATGATCTCTTCCGGGGACAGGCCCTGCGCGAGCATCGCCGTCATGGCCGGAAGGCCGGCGATGATGGCCTCCAGCTGTTCGACAAGCGATTCTCCGACTTGGGGCATCAATTGGATGAACAGGCCGCCGGCCTGCAGGACCCGGCCTTCCGGACCAATCAGGACACCAAGGATCATGACGGTGGGCGTTTGCTCCGATGAGGCGTAGTACCATGTCAGATCCTCGGCGATTTCGCCGGAGATCAGATCCACCGAACCGATATAGGGCTCCTTCAGTCCAAGGTCTTTCAGGACGTGAAGGGTGCCTTTGCCGACCGCTCCCGCAACATCGAACTTTCCGCGCCCGTTCAATGGCAGGTCGAAATCCGACCGGTAGGCATATCCGCGCACGGCGGCTTCCGCGTCGGCGACGGCGATCATGCCGCCGATCGGTCCGTCGCAGCGGATCTGCAGGGTCAATGCGTCCGTGGGGTTCTTGAGGGTGCACGACATGAGCGCGGCACCGGTCAGCAATCGCCCCAGCGCGGCGCAAGGGGTTGGATTCATCTTGTGAAGCAGCCTGCAGCGTTCAACCGTGTCGGTTGTGCACGCGGCCAGGATGCGGACTCGACCTTCTGGGTCCATGGCTCTGACGATCCGATCCGGCATGAAGAATCTCCTTTGGAAGCTGCCCTCCATGATGTCGCCCACTGCCGACAATCCATCCCGTCAATCCTTGCACGGGAGATTGGTGTTGTAGTCCAGGTCCGGCAGCCACTGCTCAAGGTGCCCCTCCTGTCGGAACAGGACGGCAAAAAGCCCGTTGATGGCATTGGCGGCCTCATCCACCGCCATGTCCAGGAGGTCTCCCACCGATTCGCTGCGCCGGATTTCCGGGAGTTCCGGCTGGGACCATGTGCGGTGGTGACTGTTCATCCAGTCGATTTCCAGCGATTCCTTCACGGGATACGGCATCTTGGCCGGATGGAACGCACCGCCCGTCAGCCCGTCCACCCATTGGACCATTCGCCTGCGGATGCCGCGCGGGTCATACAGGAGCGTGTGGGCCCGGTGAAAATCGTGCGCCGTCTCCGACAAAAGTGTTTCCCTGACATGAAGGCTGAACACGTCATACAAGCCGGTCACCCAAAAGTTCACAACTGGTTCCGGCCATGGCTGGGGACCCGGACACATGCCGGCGGTGCGGGTCCTGGCGGCCGA
>JANYKF010000181.1 GCA_025361665.1 Clostridiaceae bacterium | reverse complement strand
CTCTGCCCAGCGCAATGGGCTGGGGCAGCCCCTTCACCAGCAAATCTGCCTGCTCCATCAGCCTCAGCCGTTCCAGCATGGTGCTTTTCACAGGTTTCCAGCGCAAGGTTTCCACTGCCTCGTCCAAAGATACCTGTCTCTTGTGACGCATGCCGGTCATTGTATCCTTCATCATCCAGGGCTCCCGTTCATGCCGGAACGCCGGAGAATTTCGTAGAGCGCATCCAGCTTTCCAGTTGGCAGCATGGAAAAGTCCTTGGTTGGATTTTCCAATCCCAGTCCGGCATATTTATGGCCCGCCATATTGTGATACGGCAGCAGTTCCACCCGGCGGATGGAGGTTGTTCCCGTCAGGAACGCAGCGGTCGCCTCCATGTTTTCATCATCATCATTCATGCCCGGTATCACGGGGATGCGAACCAGGATTTCGGCACCGGCCTTGTCGAGTCGCTGCAGGTTGTCGAGGATTCTCTCATTCGAAACAGAAGTCACCGTCCGATGCCTTTCCCTGTCCATCAGTTTGAGGTCGAACAGAAACAGATCCACAAGGCCGATGACGCGCTCGAAGGACTTCTCACTGACATTTCCGGCTGTCTCCACCACGGTATGCATTCCGTTGTCCTTGGCGATTTTCAGCATCTCAAGCAGAAAATCGATCTGTAAAAGCGGTTCTCCCCCGGAGAATGTTACGCCTCCTCCGGAGTTTTTATAGAACGGCATATCCCGCAAAACGGTTTTCATGATGTCGGCGCTATCCTTTTCTTCACCCACCCGGACCCTCGCCTCGTTCAGGCAGGCGTCGACGCAGGAAAAGCAAAGCGCGCACAACTCCCGAGTCCATCGCACGCCTTCCGGGCCCGCCACCATGGCCTTTTCGGGACAAACGGCAGCGCAGCGGCCGCAAGAGGTGCACTTGCCGGTGAAGTATTCGAGTTCCGCCTTCCCGTTGAAGGACTCGGGATTGTGGCACCATTGGCAGCGCAGGCTGCAGCCTTTCATGAAGACCGTGGTCCGGATGCCGGGACCGTCATGGATGGAAAAACGCTGTACGTCGAAAACACTTCCCGTCATGATGCCGCTCCTGTTGTCATGATGCCGCTCCTGTTGTCACGATGCCGCTCCTGTTGTCATGATGCCGCCTTCGCGCTCTATTTCACCGGAGCCAGCGTTCCAACGCTTTCAACGGCTTGCCGGTATATCCGGAATGCGCGGTAAACAACCACTTCATATTGGATAAAGGTTTGAACTTAGTTTTCTTCGCCAGCGCCAGGATGGTCTTCCTGTGTGTCGCAGTGTCCATGTTGATGAACGATGGCGTGATATGGACTTTCCCAAACGAAAGGGTCAATGCGTCTCCGACAAACAGGCACGTACCATCCACCAGCCAGCTTGTGGAACCGGTCGTATGTCCCGGAGTGGCAAAAGCCTGGACCGTGATGCTTCCTGCAGAAATCCTCTCCCCGTCGGAGACAGGCTGGTAAGCACGCGAAAGCGGTTCATTGAAGCGTTTTTTGAACCTTTCCGCTTTCCGTTCGACCAGGACGGACTCCGCTTTGCCCATGTACAGGACGGCATTCGCGAACACATGCACGCAAGCGGCATGGTCACGGTCGGAATGGGTAAGGAAAACCTTCGTTACAGCCAACGGATCCAGACCGAGTTTCTTCAATCCGTGCCGCACCATCCCTTCATGAAATCCGGCGTCGATGGCAATGAGGTCGTCGCCTTTCCGGAACAGGAACAAGTTTACCATGACATTGCTGATGCAGGCAACCTGCGGGGTGATCCACCGGGTCGGTGTCGTGATGAACAGCATCTGTCTTTCCCCCTTATGGTGAGATTGAGATTTCCTTTGCCCGTCTGCAGCGCATCCGTCAGCGCATCCATCAGCGCATCTGTCAGCGCATCTGTCAGCGCATCTGTCAGCGCATCTGTCAGCGCATCTGTCAGCGCATCCGTCAGCGCATCTGTCAGCGCATCTGTCAGCGCATCTGTCAGCGCATCCGTCAGCGCACGCAGCGGAACACGCGGAACGAGTGCGGCTTCACTGCAATGTCAACCCCGTTTTTACCGGTTTTTCTGCCGAAGGGACTGGAAATCTCCTTAGCCTCATATGAATCATTCAATAACTCTGCGCGTCGATATTCGGAAATATTGTCCGATAAACCAGCAGGCCCGTTTCTTTCAGGAAACAAGTCCTTCACCCCGGAAATGCCGCCGTCCAGCACAAGCCGGACATCCGCCGGTTCATCCAGAAAGGAATGAACGATGAAGGTATCGTTGTCATATACAAACAGGGATACTTTGGCCGGAGCCTCCAAACGGACATAAAGGTCCCCGGCGATTGTTTCGGAGATGCGGGAGAGCACCCTGACCGGCAGCCGGTACAAATCCGCAAAGTTGTCCGGCACTGTCAGGATGTACAGCTTTCCGCCGCCGTATGCCGCGGCATGAAACATGGGGGTGCCGGCATCGCCGCTGTTGCAGCTGACTACTTCCCAGGAGTCGTTGGTCAGGTATTCGACGACCGGGACCAGGATTGGCCCGTCCGATTTGCTTGTGGCGGGATTCCATCCCAATTGGAACTCCTCGACCGTCATTTTCCGATTTGTCCGCTCAAGCTCGACGATGTCCTTCAGCCCTTTGTCCTGAAGCGCACCCAGCAGCCCCGTCGTGATGATCACGGTCTTCCCGTCCAGGAGCTGCCTTTTGATTTTCCCGACGATTCCCGAATCGAATTTGGCGG
>JANYKF010000077.1 GCA_025361665.1 Clostridiaceae bacterium | reverse complement strand
GTGATCACGACGAGGAATCCGATCATCGTCAGCAGCCACGGCCATATCTTCATGTCGTTTCCTCCAGCAGGTTCAGGTCGTATGGGGTTTCCTGATAGACATAATAATTGATCCAGTTGCCAAACAGCAAATTCGCATGCGAACGCCACCGGACGACCGGCTCACGCTCGGGGTCGTCATTCGGGTAATAGTTCGCCGGCACCGCGACGGACATCCCTTTCGCCACATCCCTTTCGTATTCGGCCTTCAAGGTGAGTGGATCATATTCCGAATGGCCTGTGGCAAAGATCTGGCGCCCGTCCCGGCTCTGCACCAGGAAAACGCCTGATTCATCCGATTCCGAAAGGATTTCCAGATTCCAGGAAAGGCGGATGTCTTCACGCCTGACCTCCGTGTGCCGGGAATGCGGTACATGGAACTCATCGTCAAATCCTTGAAGGAGTTTGATCCCCTTTCGGTTGATCGTATGCGGGAAAACCCCGAACATCTTGCTGGGAAGCAGATGCTTGGGAATCCCATAATGATGATAGAGCCCTGCCTGCGCTCCCCAGCAGATATGCAGGGTGGAAAACACGTTGTGCCTGCTCCACTCCATCAATTCCACCAGCTCATCCCAATAATCGACCGCTTCAAATGGCAGGAGCTCCACCGGCGCGCCGGTGATGATGAGCCCGTCGAATTTTTGGTGCCGGACATCCTCGAAATTCTGATAGAATGTCTGCAGGTGCTCGGCGGAGGTGTTTCGCGACTGGTAGGTCCTCGGGTGAAGCAGCACCACGTCCGACTGGATGGGCGTATTGCCCAGGAGCCGCAGGATTTGCGTTTCCGTGACGATTTTCGTGGGCATCAGGTTCATGATGGCAATGCGCAGGGGACGCACATCCTGATGTTCCGCCCGTTCCTTCGTCATGACGAAGATATTCTCGCCGGTCAGGATTTCCTTGGCCGGCAGGTTGTCGGGAATGTTGATCGGCATGTTTTCACCCCGGGTCTGCGGGATGGTGCCCGCAATCTTTGCTTGTTGCAAAGAATTATACTATACCCGATAGGAAAACACAAGATTGATTTATATGATTCCTGTAGGAATTGTCATATACACACGAAAACAAGAATAGGCACGATATTCACATGAAAACTGGAATAAGGAACAATATTCACATGAAAACTGGAATAAGGAACAATATTCACACGAAAACGAAAAAGGAACCGTCCTGTCATTGAACCATCCCGATGCGGCTGAATGGAAAGAGACGGACAAAGGCCTTCCCAATGATCCGTTCCTTGTTCACGACTCCGAAGGTGCGGCTGTCGCGGCTCTTGTCGGGATTCCGGTTGTCCCCGAGGATGTAGACGCAGCCGTCGGGTACCTCCATGTCGGCATGGGGCGAACCTTCTGCGAAGGTGGGAACATCGCCCGTGTAGGGTTCATCCAAGGGGACGCCGTCCACGGAGACAACGCCGCCGGCGATGCGAACCTTCTGCCCTTCGGTGGCAATGATGCGCTTGATGGCGTAAGTGCGGCGATTTCCAAGCAATTCCGGGATTTTCAGCACCACGATGTCCCCGTCCTTTACGCCATAGAGCCGAACGGACAGGTTCTGGATGATCACCACGTTGCGGTTCTGCAGGGTCGGCTCCATCGAATTGCCGTCCACGACCGCGAACCGGCCCAGAAACTGCACGATCGCAAGGGCCAGCAGGATGGAGACACACAGATAAAGAACCCATTCCACAACTTCCCGCACCGGGCTTTTCACCGAAGGGGTCTTTTCCGCTGTTGCCAGGAGTATCTGACGCCGTGCGGTCATTCGGCTTCCACCGATGCATCGGCCAACCGGATGTGCAGTTCCGCCAGCTGCCTGTCGTCCACCACGTCTGGCGCGCCGGTCATCAGGCATGAGGCGGTCTGCACCTTCGGGAACGCGATGACGTCCCGGATGCTGTCCTTGCCGAGCATCAGCATGGAAAGCCGGTCCAGGCCGTAGGCAAGACCGCCGTGAGGGGGTGTTCCAAATCGGAACGCATCCAGCAGGAAGCCAAAGCGCGAACGCGCCTGCTCCTCGGAAAAGCCGATCAGCGAGAACATTCTCGACTGGAGATCCTGGTCATGGATGCGGATGCTGCCTCCGCCGATCTCCACACCGTTGAGGACGATATCGTATGCCTTGGCCCGCACCTTGCCCGGATCGGCATCCAGAAACAGAAGATCCTCATCCATGGGCGAAGTGAACGGGTGATGCTTCGCCACCCACCGACCCGCTTCCTCATCCCGTTCCAGCAGGGGGAACTCGGTGACCCAGAGCAGATCCCAGGTCCCTGGCTTCAGCAGACCGGTTTTTTCGGCAATGGCCAACCGCAGGTGACCGAGTGCGTCAAACACCACC
>JANYKF010000075.1 GCA_025361665.1 Clostridiaceae bacterium | reverse complement strand
TTTTCCGGATTCAAGGGTATCGCCGCACCGGAGTCCACCATTTCCTTCAGCAGGCGATCGTTTTCCTCCTGAGATCCATCACACCAGTGAATCTGATCCGGTTGACACATCGCTGCAACTTCATCAACCCAAGCCTGCAATTTTTTGTTTACCATCATTGAAATTTCTCCTTCCAACGCTCTTCTTCAACCTCAGCTGTGCTTACAAATGCAGTATCTCATTGCCTGATCCGGCATTTACACATCTCCGGATTGTGATATGCATACCGGAAACCTATTCGAATCCTATCATATCCATGTGAAAATTTCAACAATTGCAGCAAGCATCCCTGATGTATACATGACAGGCAAGATTTCCATTATTTCAGGATGTTGTTGTGGTAGAATGAACCGGAAGGGTTTCCGCCACAGACCCGACTCATCGCCGGGAGATGACGCATGAAGATCATTGACGCCCATGTCCACTTTTCGGATGTCGACCGATTCCGGAAAACGGCAACAGAGATTTCAAAAATCGATTACTCCTCGGAGGGGTTGCTCCGGTCATTGTCCGACAACCGGATTGTCGCATGCATCGCGATGGGACTGACGGAAACTGCGCCCGGCCGGTTTCCCGATGACCTTGCCCATACGCCCATGATGCCGGATCTCGAAACGGAATGGCCAAAGGGTATGTTCTGCTGCGCGGGCATCAATCCGGCAGACCTGCAGGCCCGGGGTCGGCAGGCCGTTGCGGAACTGCGGCATGTCCTTTCGCATCCGAAAACGGTCGGCATCAAGCTGTATGCCGGCTATTATCCTTTCTACGTGACGGACACCGTGTATGATCCCGTCTATGCGCTGGCATCCGAATTCGGCCTGCCGATTGTCATCCACGGAGGCATCACCTACTCGGAACGGGGTCTGCTGAAGTACTCCCATCCCCTGTCCTTCGACGAGGCGATCGTTCTGCACGAAGACCTGACCTTTGTCGTATGCCACCTCGGCGAGCCTTGGGTCATGGACACCGCCGCCCTCATTTCCAAAAACCCGAACGTGGTGGCGGACTTGTCCGGTCTTCTTGTCGCAGACGCGCCGACGATCAGGAAAAAAGCGGCTCAGACCGGCGAAATGCTGCGGCTGCGGCAGCCTTTGCTGTTCGAGGAACAGTATGACCGCTTCCTGTTCGGTACCGATTGGCCGCTGGCCCCGCTGGATGCCTATGTGGAATTTGTGAAGACCCTTATCCCCGAAACATACCATGGGGATGTTTTTTACAGGAACGCCATCCGGGTGTTTCCAAGACTTCGGGACGCGCTGGCCCTAATCAACGCATGACAGATCCGACAGAAACTCAGGAGGTGCGACATGTCCATTTATGATTTCACGGTATCCGACGCGCAAGGAAATGACGTGTCCCTGTCAACCTTCAGGGGAAAAACGATGCTGATCGTCAACACGGCCAGCAAATGCGGGTTCACCCCCCAGTACGACGATTTGGAGGATTTATACGAAAAGTGGAAGGACAAAGGGTTTGAGGTGCTTGCTTTTCCCTGCGATCAGTTCGCCAACCAGGAACCCGGCACCAACGCGGAAATTCAGAAATTCTGCGAAATCAATTTCGGCCTGACCTATCCGGTCTTTGCCAAAATTGAGGTAAACGGCCCGAATGCCCACCCCTTGTACAAATTCCTGCGCGAACAGGCCCCGGGTTTCGGCGGAGACGCCATCAAGTGGAATTTCACGAAATTCCTTGTGGATGCGGACGGGAAAGTGCTCAGGCGTTATGCGCCGGCCACGAAACCCGGCCGTCTCTCCCCTGTTCTTGAGCGCCTGTTTGAGAAAAGCGCCAAATAGGTTTCAAAAGGATGGCTCATCCAATTTGTTCCGATCCCTTTTTTATCCTGTACAATTCCTCGGTCGCGAGGGAAATCTTTGTCACAACGGTTCGCTGCGTCCGGGGATACAGGTAATAGGTGTCCTCCAGTGTGGACAGGTCGATGCAGTCTCCCTTGCCGAAATAATCGTATTCGATGTGGCAGGCATACATTGTTTTGGGTTCCTTGACCAACAGGAACGGCTTCCCCTCGAAGGAACCCTCAAGGCGGAACCCGTTCGCATCATGGGTCAAGTGGGCTGTGCCGAGACGGATGTACCCTTTCGCGTTCGGCAGGGAATCCACTGTCACATCATCGGAGAAGCGATAGGTGCCGCTTTCGACTTGGGTCCGGATGAACCTGCGCTCGAATTCGAACCAGTCCGGAATATGCGGGAACTCCGTTTCTCCGGACTCCGCCTGCAATTCGCCCAGATCGGACATCGTCCAGGCTTTCCCGCAGGCATCGCACCAGATGCGGCTGCCGGCTGAATCCATCTTGAATTCCTCCAGGCAGTGCGGGCACTGGTAAAGAATGTGATGAAGACCCTTGGCCCGGTCTGGGAAAGCAATGCGGATGCCGTTTTTCTTCTGCCATGCATATTCATCATATCTGAAAGAATCCGCCAAAACTGTGTTGATCTCCTCACTTGTCATCTCCGACAAGCGTTCTTTCGGTATGATCTGCCGATATTCAGCCGATATCCGGTTTCCCCGCTCCGTCAGGTTCCAGCAGGGAGAATTGAGATAGTGCCCGTGCATCTTCAGCATCACGACCGGCACATTCATCATTTTAACCAGTTTTCCGAGTGAATTAGGCAAGGATGCATTCGTCCCCGCCAGCGTGTAGCGTGCTTCCGGATACAGGACGAGAATGTCTTTGTTTTCTTTCAGAACGGTCCTGATATGCTTGACGAGGAGGATGTCGCTGGTAAATTTCCGTTTGCAGATGCAGCCAACATTCCGAAGCAGCCACTCCCGCCCGATGAATCCGTCGATGGCCACTACATTGTTGCAGCGATATGGGAAGAGCGGGCCGTAGCCACCTTGAAATCCATGAATGCCGAATGGTTGCACATCACCAGGAAGGGTGGCTTCAATCCCTCCACCCCAATCCGCTCAATGTGATAATGATGTTTCCAGAGAGCAGGGTAACTAAGAAGCCAGGTAATGGGCCTCAGATAATTGCGTTCGCGCTCAGGCTTGCGCGCCATGTCGAATTTCCGTATCGTTTCTGTTTTGCTCATATACCGTCTTTCCTGGCCTGATATGCATCGGATGCCGCAAGGTATCGCAATTTCGCCACCGCCGTTGCGCATTGTCATATTCTTCGGGCCACAGCGTGATGTGAAAAAGCGTATCATGACGGATATGTCCTGTCAACGAATGCCGCTGTCCAAATTCGGCATCCTGTTCCAGTCCTTCGCTCTCCAAAACCGCATACCAGCTGCTCAACGGCCGAAAGGGAGCCATTGTCCTGCTCAATTACAAAACAGGCGCCATACTTGACACGGTCGATGGTCCCGCGACGCTGTCCTATCTGGCCATCGGACAGCCGAACGAGTTCAGCGATCTCCTGATGTCGCCGCTGCAGCAGGCGCTGTTCACAGGAGCCATCGGCAATGACAACAACATGCCGCAGCCATGCAGGCCGGTATCTGTGAAAAAAGGCAAGCCGCAGACTGTGCATGTTTCGGTTCATCCGTATCAACTCTGCCTGATTTTTGACACCACTCGACCAGTGGCTGGAGCGCGCGACCAATGAGGACTTTATCCACATGGCCCGAGAGTCCCATCTCAATCATATTCAATATCTCCATCATTTATCATATTATCGCCATCAAATAATAGCGCAATGATGGTGATAACATCATCTGTTTCTCCTTCTTTACATAAGCTGTTGCAGGGCCTGCCCCAGTCTTTTGAATATATCCGCTGATAAGAAGGTTTGTCAGCGTTCTTTCCACAGTCACTTGACTGATGTCCGGGCAGTGTTCCATAATCCCTTTTTTTGTGATCTTTCCGGCTTTCCGGCTTTCTGGTCGATAACAGCCTTTATACGATCAGGCTTTGACATCTTGCGATATTCAACATGCTCAATGCGGTTTTCAAATTCATCATAGGCCTTCAGCAGAATCCCCAGGCAATACTTCACAAAAGGTTCGTATCGGTTCTCATCTTGATGCCAACCTGTTGAGCTATCCTGCAGTACGTCACCCTGCGTTTCTTGTGTCTTTTCAATCAGCAT
>JANYKF010000051.1 GCA_025361665.1 Clostridiaceae bacterium | reverse complement strand
CTTCAATTCCTGGGCTGACGGCGCTAGCCTCTGGTGCAAGGGCGGCACGAACAAACGTGATTACCGCCTCATCCCTCCGCTCCAGGGTTCGAACGGTGAACGCTGGACCGGCACGAAGGGCGCCATCGGTGGTTCCTACTTCATCTCCTCCGCCTGCAGTGATGAAATCGCGCAGCGCATCCTGTTGGCATCCAACTATGTCTTCAGCCCCGAAGGCAAGATCCTATTCGACTTCGGCGTTGAAGGCGACACATATAACCTTGTCAACGGAAAACCCGTATTCACCGACAAGATCCTGAAGCATGACGTGGGCGCGCTCAATGGCCGCCGCACGCTGGGCATGGGACTGGTCAACTATCCCATGGTCGTGACATGGCTGGGCTGGTCCGCCGTCCTGTGGCCCCAGACGGTCGCAGTTGTCGATGCGAGCCTTCCCTACAACATGCCCCAGCAGCCCAGCCTGACCGGAACCGAAGCGGAAGAGACCGAATTGGCCACCATCATGACGGATATCGACAAATACGTCACCACCTCCATCGACCAGTTCATCATCGGACAGATGAGCATCGAAAAGGATTGGCCGAAATTCCAGGCACAGCTTGAGACCATGAACATCAAACGCGCCATCGAGATCCAGAATGCGAAGTTTGACCGGTGGAAGAAGCGCTGACCCTCTCATTCCCGAATGTGCCGCAGCCCGGCGCGCAGCTGATGCATGCCGGGCTGCCTTTCACGGCGTGTGCGAAATATTGCATTGAAATAGTTTCTGTGAATAGGATTTTCTGGGGGAATATCAATGGTAAGGCTCAATGAGATCGCAGAAAAAGCCGGTGTGAATATTTCGACTGTCTCCAGGGTTCTGAACCATTCCCAGGGCATCGGGGAGGAGACACGGAACCATGTCTTCAAAGTGGTGGAAGAATTGGGCTACAAGGCAAAACGCAGGCACGGGCGCAGAAATACGATCGGCGTCATCGTTCCGGAGTTGGCCAGCCAGTACTATGCCCTGCTTGTGCATTCCCTGGAGAGCAGGATACGGGAAAAAGGCTACAACATGCTGATAGCGATGTCGGACTTTGATTCCAAGAAGGTCGTGCAAAACTTTGAAACCATGGAAAACAATGAAGTCTGCGGTATCATATGCTCAACCCTCGCTGCAGGGGACGAGCTTGGATTGCCCATACTGCAGGCCGCCGAGAGAACCAGGGTTCCCGTCGTCTTTCTGGCGGATGGCAGTAAAAGGGAAAGCCTGCGGTTTGACTTCATCTACCTGAACCAGTTGAACGGTATTGAACTGGTCATCGATCACCTGACGGCGCTAGGACATACCCGGATTGGCTTTGTGGGAGAAGTTCATTCCATGCCCCGGCTGAAATGCTTTGAACAGGTGATGAAGGAAAAAGGACTGGTCATTG
Source organism: Clostridiaceae bacterium (assembly GCA_025361665.1). Lineage (GTDB taxonomy): Bacteria > Bacillota > Clostridia > DSM-8532 > DSM-8532 > JAEWSN01. The sequence continues at coordinate 1,983 of JANYKF010000051.1, read as the reverse complement.
ATCAGCGGCTGGTCAAAATGGGCGTCACCCGGTTTGAGTATGGCGGATATGAACAGACGAAACTGCTGCTGGACGAACCGGACCGACCCACCGCAATCATTGCCGCATATGACCAATTTGCATTCGGCGCTTTGAAAGCCATAGAGGATGCAGGCCTGAAGGTGCCGGACGACATCTCCGTCGTTGGCTTTGACAATATCGTGACGAGTGAGTTCCTGCCGAAAAAGCTGACATCGGTCACAAATCCGGTTGGTTCCATGGGCCAGATCGCAATCAGGCTGCTTTTCAGCAAACTGTATCCAAAGGCAGACGACATCATACAAAACGTTTCTTTGCAGCCTGCGCTGATTGTACGGGAAACAACAAAGGACATCAGGCAGCAGGGCGGACCGGAAGGCGATGAATAGGCCGTTGTTTCAGCCGGCATGCCGCCGGGCCGCTGCAATGGAGGTCCTGGTTCGCAGGACCCGGAGATCAATCCAACTATATTCATCATGAAAATCGACGAGCCCATCAAACCTCAGCATGGGGGGTATCCAATGAACCCGTTTATCAGTTTACGCCTGATGGATCATCATCTGAACGACCAGCTGATGGGGGATTTTCTTGATGTCATCGATCGCCATCCGGAATCCGTCGATGAGGTATGGTTCGCAAGCGAATACGGGTTTCCCGGATTGGGAAAAATTGAAAAATCATCAATTAAAATGATGGAAGCCGCAAAGAAGGTCCGCAGCCGCGGAATCATCGCCAGCCTGCAGATATCCAATTCCATCGGACACGGCGATTATCTGCGCTATATGGACTTCGGCGGATTGAAGTGGGACAACATGATGGGTCCCGACGGTAACGTCTGCACATACATCAACTGCCCGACCGACCCGCGATTCCTGCAATACATCCAGGAATCGACAAGGATTTACAGCCTTTTCCAGCCCGATATCCTCTGGATTGATGATGATATGCGCATGAGCAATCACGGAACCGTGGATTTCGGATGCTTTTGCGATCGCTGCATGGAAATCTTCAACCGGAAGCACGATGTCCTTTTCACACGGGAGGAATTGTGGCACAGAATCAATGAGGACGGCGAGCCGTTGTGGCGGGAGCGATACTTCGAATATAACGGGGAACGACTGGCCAATGTCACCCGGGCCATCATGGCGGGCTGCCTCGCATCTTCGCCGGATACCATCGGAGCGCTGCAGCATGCCGGTTCCGATTCGACGCTTTATAATGGAAGGACATGGCAGGCAATCTTTGACGTTATGCTTGAGATGACAGGAAAGCCACCGATGTCCAGGCCCGGGGGAGGATTCTATCATGACGCTTCTCCCAGGGGTATGCTGGACAAAGCGCTTTCCATTGATTATCAGAACGGCTGCCTGCCTGAATACATCTCCCATTCCCGTCCGGAGGTGGAGAACCTTCCGCATCTGGCATTGGGAAAAACCGCCCATGGTACGTGCGTGGAATCCACGCTCTACCTGGCGTACGGATGCGACGGCCTTTCCTATGCGTCCATGATGCTGGACAACGATCACCCCGCGGTCCATGAAACGCTGCTTGCGAGGCTGGCCGCCTGGAAACCTTATTGGCGGCGATTGGTGAAAATCAATGAGGGTACTTCAGTCGGAGGACTCAACATCCCGAGAGGGCTGGAAATCCACAAACAACGCAGGATGGGGAAAAAAGAGGAACGGTTCTGGGACTTCCCCAATACCAGGGGCCTGCCCCAGATGACCGTTGTGGGCCTGCCGATGCACTGGGAGAACGGCATAGACGCCCCGTACATCCTGTATCCCTCTTTGGTTGACGGTTTGTCCGATGCTGAACTCACCAGAATATTCTCTAGGGGAGTCCTCACCTGTGGGGAAAGCATTCATAAATTGAACCAGAGAGGCTTGACCCCTTTAGCGGGTATGGTTTCGGAATTGCTGGACATCCCCTGCTATGGAGAGCATTATCTGGACACCCCTTTCG